>NZ_JBFREY010000027.1:0-79593 GCF_052114545.1 Pseudomonas sp. KB_12
TCGGCATGCCCTCACTCCGGCATTGCTCCGTGGGCCCGCCGCGAAGGGCCATCCATGGCCCAGCGCGGCTATCCCGGCATCCATGCCGGGATGCCCACTCCACAATGCCTGCGTTCGGCCATCGTGGTTAACGGGGCGCCGAGATCAACGTCTACCGCGAGGCGGCCTGATAGCCGACCTGGTTCTTGATGAGACCGCATTTCTCCTGTGGGAGCGGGCTTGCTCGCGAAGGCGGAGGGTCAGTTTGCGGTGATGTTGGATGTGCCGGCCTCATCACGCGCAAGCTCGCTCCCACAGGTTTTTGTGTCGTTTGCCCCCCTGAACGGCAGATCAAAATCTCCGAGCACTAACCTATTGGCGGTTTTGTTCATCACGCAAAATCCCCCACGCATCACTGCATCAACGCCAATCGCGCCGCCAGTAACAAAAAAGCTGCCGAGAATAGCCGGCGTATCCACTGCAACACGGATGGGCGCTCCAGAACATGGCGGCGCATCGATGCGCAGAGCACGCCATAGATGACGAAGACGGCAAAGGTGATCGCCATGAAGATGAAGCTCAGTTGCAGCATGCGCCACATGGCATCCGTTTCTCCTGGCGCGAGAAATTGCGGTAGAAAGGCCAGGAAAAAAATCGACAGCTTTGGATTCAGCAGATTGATCAAGATGCCCGACAAAATCACCGCGCCATTCGATCGCGGAGTCTTGTGCGGATCAATATGCAATGCCCCATGGCTCTGGAGCGTGTTCCATGCCATCCACAACAGGTAAGCGACGCCCAGGTACTTGACGATCTCGAAGGCCAATGGGCTGGTGTGCAGCAGTGCAGCGAGGCCCGTGATGGCTGCCAGCATGTGCGGCACAATCCCCAGGGTACAACTCAATGCCGCTACCACGCTTGCGCGCCAGCCCCGGGCCAGGCCGGCCGCCACCGTATAGACCACGCCAGTGCCAGGCGAAGCTGCCACGATCAGGGAAGTGATAAAAAATTCGAGGTTCATGCGACGCCGACCTTGGCAGTTATGAAGTCTCCAGCCTGCCTGCAGTGAGAAGGGGCGTCTTGAACGAAATTGCAGGTCGCTATGGGTGTCCTTACCGGACGTACATGCCCGGTGAGAATCCAAAGCTGCGCACGAAGCATCGAGTCATATGGCTCTGATCGGCGAAACCGCTGGCCAGGGACGCATCGGCCAGCGGCATGCCAGCAGCGATCAGTTGTCGTACTCGGTGGATGCGTCGTTGCAGCAGATAGGCGTGGGGTGTCAAACCGGTCAGGCGGGTGAAGGCGCGTACCAGTTGAAAGCGGCTTAAATCGGCCTCCCTGGCGAGCAGGGCAAGCGACATGGACGACTGCGGATCGTCGTCGATCAAGGCTTTTGCACGGTTTGCCGCGACCTCCGGCAAAGACGCTATCGGCATGGAGCGATCCAGCAGATGTTCGAGCAAAAGCACGAGCGTTTCTTCGATCTTCAAGTGATCGCCAAACTCCTCGGCTTGAGCGACGGCTTGGTACAAAGTGCGGAACAATTCTGCTGCACGCGGGCTTTGCAGTACCGGATAGGCGAATTCCTGGGCGCAGATGCCCCCATCGTGCGCCATATCCTTGAATGCCTGCGCAATCAACGGCGGGTCGAAATACAGCATCTGCCAACGACGCGTTCCGTTTCCGATGGGGACGCCGTCATGCACTTCGGCCGGATTGACCGATATAAGGTCGCCAGCCGTCGCTTCTACCTGGCCTCGGCCGCTGGCTGAGCGTTGCGCTCCGCGCACAAGCAAGCCAATGCCGAAATGCTCGTGCATATGCCGGACAAACGTTCGATCTGAATCGGCCTCGACGATTTCCACGCCCAGCCCTGGGATTCTTTGAATCTTGAATGCGTGACCTGTCATGCAGGCCTCCATGCCCATACTTTTTAGCGGATCAATTTAGCATCACTGCCATGGATCAGCAGTGGTGTTGGATCGATGGCTCTGATGAGTGCTTGAAAAGCAGGCTTGAGGCCAAACGCCAGGCAAAAAAAAGCCAGCACGAGGCTGGCTTGAGTATTTTTGGGCTATCAGGTCGCGTCTGCGGCCATTTCTGCGTCATGGGCAATCAGCGAAACGAGGGCGTTCTGCTGGCGATGGGAGAGTTGTCGGAAGCGTTGAAGCAGTTCGCGCTCATGCAATGACAGCTCTGGGCTGTCCAGGCGCATGCTCAACTCTTCACCCAGCGCGCCTTCCTGAATAAGGCTTTGCTCAAGACGCGCGATGATTTCAGAGTTCATGCTGCGGTGATGATTGCGAGCCACTTCGGCAATGCGTTCCCGCATTCCGTCTGGCAGACGTACGACGAACTTGTCAGCCGTACGGCTGGAATAAATTGCCTGTTTCATTGGGCGCATATATTTAACCGGTTAGTTCAGGGGAGCGGTTCTCGGGATTGGCCGCAGGATGTCGATAGGACAAGCTCCATTGCCAAATGTTCAACCTGAATTGTTAAGAGGCCCGCATCATGCCTCAAAATTGCCAGATCATTGGCGCCAATTCTGTGACAAATTCTGATCCGGGTAAAGGCGTTCTGCCAGTACCCTTCATCAAAAAATGCGGACTGGTTGGTAAAAAACAACAGGTTCGCATCTGTGACCGTCGGATTGTGTCTATGTGCCATACCGTCTGGCGGATAACGGAAATGGACAAAAACGTGTGCCGTCCCTGTCTTGTACAGGATAGTGGCAAATGGCCGATTTACTAGGATAAGCGAGCCAGGACAGATGAATGGCGGCCTAAGCTCGACGTCCAGGATCTGTCAGCCTTACAGGGACTACTATTTGCCTACACTTAAAAAGCCATGGGCGACATGACAAACGCAGGGCAGGTCGTTAACATGCACGCCGTCCTGCGCACCGCGTCTCTCGTGGTCGACTCGTGTCTCAGTAGCTCAATTGGATAGAGCATCCCCCTCCTAAGGGGAAGGTTGGCAGTTCGAACCTGCCCTGGGACACCATTATAAACAATGGGTTAGCGAAATTGTCGCTGACTTTTCCTGCTCGCATCCCCATCTCCCGAACGATCAACAACCTCGCCACGGGTTCTGTGTTTAGCTGATCCTTCGCACTCGGTTTCTCCCACACCTTCCCCTTAACGGAACGCCATCTCCTGCCGATAACCCGATGAGCCCGTTTCTCTCCAACGTTTCGGCTCGCAATGTGCGTCACGACTCAGCCAGGCCAAGCGGTTGCTGAAATCCCTTGAACGTTGCTGGTTGGTGGCTATCATCTGCGCGCCTCGGGGCTGTGACACGGCGTTTCGTTGTTATGCCATTGGGTTATTTTCTTACTTGCCTGGACATCCTCGATGCTGGCGTACCACCAAAAAAGTTTTTTGATCGTCGATGATTTCTCGGATTTCCGCAGTTCGATCCGCTCCATGCTGCGTGAGCTGGGCGTCAAGGACGTGGACACCGCCGACACCGGTGAAGTGGCGCTGCGCATGTGTTCGCAGAAACGCTATGACTTCATCTTGCAGGACTATCACCTGGGCGATGGGCGCAAGAATGGCCAGCAGGTGCTTGAAGACCTGATGGTCGAAAAGTTGATCAGCCATGAAAGTGTCTTCCTCATGGTGACCGCCGAGACCAGCCAGGCGATGGTGCTCAGTGCCCTGGAGCATGAGCCCGATGCGTACCTGACCAAACCGTTCAACCGCTCCGGCCTGGCCCAGCGGTTGGAGCGGCTCGAGCAGCGCAAGACCCTGCTCAAGCCGATCCTGCAAGCCCTCGATCGTGGCAAGCCGATGGAAGTGCTCAATGCCTGTATCGCCCTGTGCAAGCAGGATCCGCGCTACGGACCGTTGTGCCTGCGTTATCGAGCCGATGCGTTGCGCGACCTGAATCAGAACGAGGCCCTTGAGCGGCTATACAACTCCATCATCGCGGATCGCCCGTTGCCGTGGGCCTACGTGGGGCTTGGGAAGTTGATGTTCAAGCGTGGCCAGGTGGCGCAGGCCAAGGCCGTTTATGAAAAGGCCCTGAAAGTCTTTCCAATGATGCCGGCGTTGTACGACGGCATGGCCGACGTGCTGGTGGCCGAAGGTGACACCAAACAGGCGCAGCACGTGCTGGAAGAGGCGGTGCGCCTGTCGCCGCTGGCGGTGCGTCGCCAATCGTTGTTGGGCAAGCTGGCGATGACCAACGAAGACTACGACACGGCTTCCCGGGCCTATCGCCAGGCGGTCGGGCAGGGCGCGCAGTCGCGCTTCAAGGACCCGGAAAGCAACCTCGGCCTGGCCCATGCGTTGATCAGCAAGGGCAGCGAAAAAGGCCTCGATACCCGAACACGGCTGGAGATCAACACCACGCTCAGCGCCGTGGCGAAGGAGAACCTCAACGACCCGGGGCTGCAGGTTCGGGCGCGGCTGATGAAGGCCACCAGCCTGTTGCTCAACGATGCCGAAACTGCCGAGAAGCTCACCGAACAGGCTTTGCAGCGCCTCGATGGCATGGAGCAATTCATGAGCGCCGAGGCCGCGTTGCTGGTGGCCAAGCAGTTGCAAATGCTTGGCCAGACCAGTGCCGGCGAGTCGATGCTCAAGAACTGCGCGGAAATCTACGGTGATGACCCGACGGTGATGCAAGGCATCGCCAAGCTGACCGACGATCCGAACATCCTCAACCAGGGCAATGCCGCCGCCGAGTTGAACCGCGAAGGCGTGCGGGTCTACAAGACCGGCGCGTTGCCGGAGGCGCGGGAGCTGTTCCGCCGCGCCCTGAAGATGCAACCGAAGAACATCAGTATTGCCCTGAACATGGCGCAATCGCTGCTGCATGGCACCGACACCAGCGTGGAGTCGGAACTGCTGCAGGAGTGCCGCGCCTGTCTGAAACTGGTGGGCATGATGCCCGACACCGATGCGCGTTTTGCGCGTTATCAAAAACTGCGAAGCAAGGCATTTGGCGATGAATGACAGCGAACAGGCCCTCGATTTTTCCACGGTGATCGCGTCTACCGTGCACGACATGAAGAACTCCCTGACCTTGCTCATGCAGACGCATACGCAATGGCTCGAGCGCTTGCCCGACGCCGAGCGCCAGACCTCGGAGCAAGGCGTCATCGAGTTCGAGTTCGCCCATCTCAATGGTTTGCTGGTGCAACTGCTGGGGCTGTACAAGCTCGGTGTCAACCAGTTGCCGCTGCACCCGGCCTACCATGAGCTGGATGACTTCATCGAGGCGCAACTGGCCGGCCATCAGGACGTGTTCCGCAGTCGCGGGATCATGGTCACTTATGACGTCGATCCGCTCAGCCCCTTGGGCTTTTTCGACCGTGAACTGATTGCTTCGGTGCTCGACAACTGCATCAACAATGCCATTCGCCATGCGCGCCAGGCACTGCTGATCAGTGTCAGCGACGAGGCCGGGCAACTGGTGCTGACGATCAATGACGACGGCGAAGGTTACCCGCCAGAGATGATCGAGCGTCAGGCCGAGTATGTGCAGGGCATCAACCACAGCAGCGGCAGCACCGGGCTGGGCCTGTACTTCGCCGCGCGGATCGCCGGGCTGCACCAGCGCGGCGGCGTGAGCGGGCGTACCGAGATTGCCAATGGCGGTGTGTTGGGCGGTGGGGTGTTCCGGCTTTACCTGCCCTGAGCGTGCGCTTTATAAAAAACAGCAAAAATCCCCTGTGGGAGCGAGCTTGCTCGCGATAGCGATGTATCAGTCAGCTCAATATTGACTGAGCCGAAGCCATCGCGAGCAAGCTCGCTCCCACACTCGTATTGCACAAGATTTTAATTGTCTGTGGGTGCTTGATATTCCGAACAGCCGAAGCCTATTTTGTACGGGTTGCCGTTCGCGGCTCGCACATAACAAGGATTGCGTCATGACGACCGATGGCCAGCGTTCACTCGCGCAGCGACTGACGGGCATTGATGAGATTGAATGTGTCACACCGGATTTGAATGGCGTGCCGCGGGGCAAGGTAATGACCGCTGAGGGTTTCCTCGAAGGCCGGCGGTTGCAGTTGGCGCGGGGCGTGCTGCTGCAATGCATCATGGGTGGTTATCCGCCGTCGCGTTTCTACGGCAGCGACGACGGCGACCTGGCGCTGGTGGCCGATCCGAAACAGATTCATCGCCTGCCTTGGAGCCAGCAGCCCCGTGCCCTGGCGGTCTGCGATGCCGACGAGTTGACCGGTGAAAGCTCCCGGCTCTCGACGCGCGGCCAGCTCAAGGCGGTTGTCGCTCGCTATGCCGCCCTTGGCCTGGCGCCGGTGGTGGCGACCGAACTGGAATTCTTCGTGTTCGCCCCCAATCCGGACCCGACCCAGCCGTTCCAGCCGCCGATGGGCCTGGATGGACGTCGCGAAGACGGCCATTCGGCGTTCAGCGTCAGCTCCAACAATGGCCTGCGCCCGTTCTTCAGTGAGGTCTATGCATGCATGGCGGCGCTGGGCCTGCCTCGCGACACCTTCATGCATGAAATGGGCGTAAGCCAGTTCGAGATCAATCTGCTGCACGGCGACCCGCTGTTGCTGGCCGACCAGACTTTCCTGTTCAAGCACCTGCTCAAGGAAGTGGCGCTCAAGCACGGCCTGACCGTGGTCTGCATGGCCAAGCCCCTGGCCCACACGCCGGGCAGTTCGATGCACATCCATCAGAGCGTCGTCGAGGCGGACAGCGGTCGCAACGTGTTCAGCGACGAGGCAGGCGAACCGACGGCGACTTTCCGGCATTTCATCGGTGGGCAACAGGCGTGCCTGGCGGATTTCACCGCGTTGTTCGCGCCGAACGTGAATTCCTACCAGCGCCTGTGCCACCCGTTCGCCTCGCCGAACAATGCCTGCTGGTCCCACGACAACCGTTCGGCCGGGTTGCGGATTCCCGCCAGTTCGCCAGTGGCCCGGCGGGTCGAGAACCGCTTGCCGGGGGCCGATGCCAACCCCTACCTGGCGATTGCCGCCAGCCTGGCCGCCGGGCTGTATGGGATTGAACATCGGCTGGAGCCGAGCGCGGCGATCCAGGGTGAATTCGAAGTGCCGGATAATCTGTCGCTGCCATGTACCTTGCATGCCGCCTTGGAGCGTCTGAAGCGTAGTCATCTGGCGAAGGAACTGTTCGGTACGGAGTTCATCGAAGGCTACATCGCCTCCAAGACCCTGGAACTGACCAGCTTCTTCGATGAAATCACGCCCTGGGAGCGGCGTGTCCTGGCGGCCCAGGCCTAACGAACCGTCGCATTCGGGCTATCTTCAACAGGTAGCCCTTACTCACCTCAAGGAGCCGCTCGGAACGCCGATGCGCCAAATCTGGAAACCTTTTCGAGCGCTTTATTTCGCCTCGCTGATGATGTTGATCGGCTCGGGCCTCTTGAGTACTTACCTGGCCTTGCGCCTGGCCGCCGACCATGTGGACAGCCTCTGGGTCGGTGCGCTGATGGCTGCCAACTATTTCGGCCTGGTGCTGGGTGGCAAGATCGGCCACCGGCTGATCGCTCGTGTCGGCCACATCCGCGCCTATTCGGCCTGCGCCGGGATTGTCGGGGCGGCAGTGCTGGGCCATGGCCTAGTGGACTGGCTGCCGGCCTGGATCGTGCTGCGGATGATTGTCGGCCTCGGGATGATGTGCCAGTACATGGTCATCGAGAGCTGGCTCAACGAGCAAGCCGATGCCAAGCAGCGTGGGGTGGTGTTCAGCGGCTATATGATCGCCTCGTACCTGGGGTTGGTGCTGGGTCAGTTGATCCTGGTCATGCACCCGGCCCTGGGGCTTGAGCTGTTGATGCTGGTGGCGCTGTGCTTCGCCTTGTGCCTGGTGCCGGTGACACTGACCCGGCGGATTCACCCGGCGGCGCTGCATCCGGCGCCCATGGAGCCGCGCTTCTTCATCAAGCGTGTGCCGCAGTCATTGAGTACTGTGCTGGGCTCCGGGTTGATCGTCGGCTCGTTCTATGGCCTGGCGCCCCTGTATGCCTCTCAGCAGGGCCTGTCGACCGAGCAGGTCGGTCTGTTCATGGGTAGCTGCATCTTCGCCGGACTGCTGGTGCAGTGGCCCCTGGGCTGGCTGTCCGATCGATATGACCGGGCGCTGCTGATCCGCTGCTTTGCGCTGGTCCTGACGATCTGTGCGCTGCCATTGGCGATTCTTCCGACGGTGCCGCTGGAGGTGCTGTTCGTCGCGGGGTTCTTCTGTTCGCTGGTGCAGTTCTGCCTGTATCCGCTGGCGGTAGCGTTCTCCAACGACCACGTCGAAGCTGATCGAAGGGTGTCCCTGACCGCGATGCTGCTGGTGACCTACGGCGTGGGGGCCAGCATCGGGCCGCTGGTGGCCGGCGTGCTGATGAAGATGTTCGGCAGCCAGATGCTCTACGCCTTCTTCGCCTTCTTTGCCTTGGTGCTGGTGTGGCGGATCCGGCCGAAAGCGGTGACCAACTTGCATCAGGTCGATGACGCACCGCTGCATCACGTGGCGATGCCGGACAGCATGTCGAGTTCGCCTTTGGTGGCGTGTCTTGATCCGCGGGTGGATGAGCAGGTGGTGCAGGAGCAAATGCAGGCGCCGGCCAATCCGGACGTGGAGCCTGAGCCGGCCACTGAGACTGCGGCGGAGGCTGAAACTGAAGCCGAGACGCCTGAGACACCGAGTTTTACCCAGGCCAGACCTTGAAGCAGGCATAAAAAAACGGGCAGTCGCCGCAAGGGACTGCCCGTTTTTTATGCCTCGAAAATCAGAGGTCGTCTTTATCGAAGCGCCGGGCTTCTCGTTGGAGCTGGTAGACGAACCGCTCGACCTGCCGTTGCACCAGGCCACTGATGTTGTGGAAGCGTACACCGGCGAACGTGGTGTTGATCCTTTCTTCGAAATGCAGGTAGCGCAGCTCGACTGGCGCGGTCATGTTGCCAAACGGCAGGGCTGCGATGAAGCGCTCGTACACCTGGCCCAATTGCAGGCGCTCTGTGATGTCGCCCTCGAAGCGTAACTTGCAACCGGTGGCGGAAATGTCCAGCAGCTTGCCGTCCACCGGGGACTTCATCTTGTCGCCGCCCAGTTCAACGCTTACCAGCTGTGCCAGTTTCAGGGCGGCGCGGAAGGCGTTGCGACGTTGGTGGTAGACCACTTCGTCGGGCAGGGCGCCGCGATAGCAGCGACCGTCGCTGGATTCATCAATGGTCAGTGGACCCTTGCCATCCCATGCGATACGCACGCCGTCATGGAAACCCTCGACACGAAAAGGCTCGCCGGCCAGCAGGAAACGCTCGCCATCCCGGGGAATCATTTCATCCAGGGCGATGGAGTTGGTCTCGCGATCGACGTCGACCAGATAGCTCTGGAAGCGCTGGGTACGTTCATGGAAGGTAATGATCAGCGGGTCGTGGCTATCTTGCAGCATCCGCAGGTTGCCGGCGATTTCCAGGGGTGTGGTGAGGACCTTGGGGGGCTGCGGAGCATCATCCGCGTTTGAGGCATTGAACACGGTGAGTCAATCTCCAGGCAAAATACGACTACGAATGGCCGGCATTTTGCCAGCATGTATCGCGCGTTGATAGAGCGAAGGCATTGTTCGTTTCATGCCTGGCTGAGCGGGCGGTGCTTGACCATTCTGGCCGTTGAACCGCTAGCGTCATACAGCGTCGGGATCTCGCCACCGTTGAGAATGCGCAACTGGTTGGCGGTGGCGGCCTGCTGCATCAGGATCGACTGGCCGTTGCGAGCGTTGGTTGCCTGGCATTGGGCGAGCAGGTCGTTGAGCACTTTGCTCTGGGAGCGCAACTGGTCGCCGACGGTCGACTGGCTGGCCAACTGCTCAAGGCCGTCAGGACTGGCGGGCAGGTTGAGGCTGGTGAGGATCTCGCTGCGCTTGCGGCCATGCTGGTCGAGCAAGATGATCAGTGCCTGTTTCTGCGCCAGGATAGTTTCCAGCAAAGGCATGTCACGACCGTGCAGTGCCAAGGATTCGGCCTGCAATAACTCCAGCAATTGTTGCGCTGGAACGAAGTCGTCGATGATCAGTTGCAATAAAGTAGTGTCGTGCATGGCTGGCCTTGGGTCTTAGCGTCCAAAAGCCTGGCGCAGGCGGCGGCCTAGCGCTGGGCTTCGAAGTTGAGCAGTTTGCTGGCTACGCGGTTGCTGTCGACTTTGTAGCTGCCATCGGCGATTGCTGCTTTCAACTCGGCCACGCGGGCGTTGTCGACGACAGGTTGATCGCGCAGCTTGTCAGTGACCTTCTGCAACTGCTGAGCCTCAGTGCTGAGGTGTACCGACTCCCCGTTGCTGATTTGTTCGGCGGGTGTAGGCAGCGGCGCGGATTTGCCGGCTTCGGCGGTTTCCTTGGTGGCGCTGGTACGCGTAGTGCCTGTCAGCGGTGAAGAGCTGTTTAAACGATTGAAATCGATGACCATGGTAAAAAACCTCTGGGTATTTGGACGCTTGCCATGTTTTCGGCCATCCCCAAAAAAACTTTAGGCTCATTTATGAAATGAACGTGCGCACGTCTGCGCTTGCCTTTGCGTAAGGCACAGTCTAGGGAACACCGGGATCAAGCGCCAGCTTTCTACCTCCTCTACCTGATCACTACATCGCCACTTCCACTTGGCCTGGGGCCGTCACCTGCGCCTTGATCACGCGCTGGGAATTAAGGTTTTTTACCCGTATCTGTTCACTCATGCCGCCGTTGGACAGGGCTTCGCCGGGCATCCGCACGGCCAGGGAGCCGCTGCGGGCGGTGATCACCACCTGGTCGCCCTTGCGGACCACCTCGGCCTGCTCCAGATGCACCAGCGTCACGACCTGATCGGCGACCATTGGTCGGACAAGTTTCTGCCCGATGGCCTGATCGACGGAGGTCAGGAAGCCCTGGGTGATCTGGCTGATGTCCCGTTCACGCAACATCACGTCCTGGGGCTCGACGATCCCGGCCCGCTTGAGCGGACGAGTGGTGGTGACAATTTCCCGAAACAGGCGCACTTGAGCGGGCACGAACACCGTCCAGGGCGCGGCGCTGTCGCAACGAACCTTCACCGTGACGCGGCCCAGCGGGCGAGCGGGACTCTCCAGCGAAGCAGTCAATTCCTTGTCGCACATCGGCATGCGCAGGCGAGGGTCGAGTTGGTTGACTTCGATTTCGTAACGCCCTTCGGTTTGACTGGTAGCCAGATAGTCTTCTACGGTGAATTCAAGAAAGCCCTGAGTGACGCCGATAAGGAGATCAGGCAAGGTAACCGGAACAGCAGCAAGGGCAGGACCGCCCGAAGTGAACAGGCAGACAGCCAGCAGTGCACCGAGCCAGTGGCGGCAGTGAGTGGTCAGGCGTCGAGAAAATGTCGTTTGTGCGTTCATGCCGGTTCAATAGCAAGCCCCGTGCCGTTTAGTGAATGAATGCGCGTCGGACACATTAGCGTTAGGTAGGAGTCAGGGCATGGCGGGAGTAATGGATTCGGTAAACCAGCGCACTCAGCTGGTCGGTCAGAATCGCCTGGAGCTGTTGTTGTTCCGTCTCGACGGCCAACAAATGTATGGGATCAACGTGTTCAAGGTTCGCGAGGTGCTGCAATGCCCCAAGCTGACCTTGATGCCCAAGTCCAGCCCCGTCGTGTGCGGTGTGGCCAATATCCGGGGTGCGACCATCCCGATTCTCGACCTGGCGATGGCGACCGGTTCCGGTCGGCTGCTGGACCAGAGCAATCCGTTTGTGATCATCACCGAGTACAACACCAAGACCCAGGGTTTCCTGGTCCGCTCGGTGGAGCGCATAGTCAACATGAACTGGGAAGAGATCCATCCACCGCCCAAGGGCACCGGCCGCGATCACTACCTCACGGCAGTGACTCGGGTCGATAACCAGTTGGTGGAAATCATCGACGTGGAGAAGATCCTCGCCGAAGTAGCGCCCACGCCGGAAGCGATCTCCATGGGAGTGGTGGATGCCGAAACCCAGCACAAGGCGATTTCGCTGCGGGTGTTGACCGTCGATGACTCTTCGGTGGCCCGCAAGCAGGTGACCCGTTGCCTGCAAACGATTGGCGTTGAGGTGGTGGCGTTGAATGACGGGCGACAGGCGCTGGATTACCTGCGCAAACTGGTCGACGAGGGCAAGAAGCCTGAGGAAGAGTTCCTGATGATGATCTCCGACATCGAAATGCCGGAGATGGACGGGTACACCCTGACGTCGGAAATCCGCAGCGACCCGCGCATGCAAAAGCTGCACATCATCTTGCATACTTCGTTGTCCGGGGTTTTCAACCAGGCGATGGTCAAGAAGGTCGGCGCCGACGATTTCCTGGCGAAATTCCGTCCCGATGACCTGGCTTCCCGGGTCGTCGAGCGGATCAAAGCAGCAGAATAAAAGGTTGGGCGCGTTGTGCGCCCGGCAAGTCAACACGATGAAAGAGGCGGTATCTTGTCTACGGGTAATTTGGATTTCGAGCAGTTCCGGGTCTTCCTGGAAAAAGCCTGTGGCATCTTGCTTGGTGAAAACAAGCAGTACCTGGTGTCGAGCCGTCTCAATAAATTGATGGAGCAACAGGGCCTCAAGTCATTGGGCGAACTGGTGCAGCGTATCCAGACCCAGCCGCGCAGTGGCTTGCGCGAGATGGTGGTGGACGCGATGACCACCAACGAAACCCTGTGGTTTCGCGACACCTATCCGTTTGAGGTGTTGAAGAACAAAGTGCTGCCGGCGGCCATTAAGGCGAGCCCAGGCCAGCGTCTGCGGATCTGGTCGGCGGCCTGTTCGTCGGGACAGGAACCCTATTCGCTGTCGATGTCCATCGATGAGTTCGAGCGGTCCAACCTCGGCCAGTTGAAAGGCGGCGTGCAGATCGTCGCCACCGACCTGTCCGGGACCATGCTCAATAACTGCAAGACCGGTGAGTACGACAGCCTGGCCATCGGCCGGGGCCTGTCGCCGGATCGCCTGCAACGGTTCTTCGATCCGAAAGGGCCGGGTAAATGGGTGGTCAAGGCGCCGATCAAGAGCCGGGTGGAGTTCCGCTCGTTCAACCTGCTGGACAGCTATGCCAGCCTGGGCAAGTTCGACATCGTGTTCTGCCGCAACGTACTGATCTACTTCTCCGCCGAAGTGAAGAAAGACATCCTGCTGCGCATCCACAGCACGCTCAAGCCGGGCGGCTACCTGTTCCTCGGCGCCTCCGAGGCGTTGAACGGTTTGCCGGATCATTACCAGATGGTCCAGTGCAGCCCGGGGATCATTTACCAGGCGAAGTGATTGGCTTGAACTGTCAAAAAAACGGGAGTCCCCACGGGCTCCCGTTTTTTTTGCCCGCTAATTTCCTCCCCATCACCATTATCCCTGTGGGAGCGAGCTTGCTCGCGATAGCGGTATTGCAGGCGACATCAATGTTGACTGACACACCGCTATCGCGAGCAAGCTCGCTCCCACATTTGATCCCCATTGCCTGGGCGAAAGCGGCAGAAAAGCGGCAGCCGGCGGAAGCCAGTTGCCGCTTTTCTGGCATTGCCGCTTTGCCGATGCCCGCAAAGCCCCAGTTTATGGGCTTTTCCAAAGTGGCACGGCGCTTGCTAAGTCCATCGTACGTACATTCTGGTCACCCAAAGGTTTCCGACATGAGCATCAGCTTCGATAAAGCGCTCGGTATCCACGAACAGGCCCTGAGCTTCCGCGCCCAGCGTGCCGAAGTCCTGGCCAACAACATCGCCAACGCCGACACCCCGAACTACAAGGCTCGGGACCTGGACTTCTCCAAAGTGCTCGCCGAGCAGAACGAGAAGACCAAGAGCGGCAGCTTCGCCCTGAACATGACCAACAACCGGCATATCGAAGCCGAAGGCCTGGGCAATGGCGACGAATCGCTGATGTATCGCACGCCGATGCAGCCTTCGATCGACCAGAACACCGTGGACGCTCAACTGGAACAGTCCAACTACGCGGAAAACTCCGTGAACTTCCAGGCCAGCTTCACCCTGCTCAACAGCAAGTTCAAAGGGCTGGTATCGGCCCTGCGCGGAGAGTAAGCCATGTCGATTGCTAGCGTATTCAACATTGCCGGCAGTGCCATGAGTGCCCAGACCACTCGCCTGAACACCGTCGCCAGTAACATCGCCAACGCCGAGACCGTTTCGTCGAGCATCGACCAGACCTACCGCGCCCGCCACCCGGTATTCGCCACCATGTTCCAGGGCGGCCAGTCCGGCGGCAGCGACTCGCTGTTCCAGGAGCAGGACGCGGCCGGGCAGGGCGTACAGGTGCTTGGCGTAGTCGAAGACCAGAGCAACCTCGAAGCACGTTATGAGCCGAACCACCCGGCCGCTGATGCCAAGGGCTATGTCTACTACCCGAACGTCAACGTTGTCGAAGAAATGGCCGACATGATTTCCGCCAGTCGTTCGTTCCAGACCAACGCCGAAATGATGAACACCGCCAAAACCATGATGCAGAAGGTCCTGACCCTCGGTCAGTGATAAGGGGCGATTCACATGAGCGTTACCAACACTACCAGCGGCTTGAGCCTGAACGAGATCCTGGCCAATTCCTCGGTCAAGACCAACACCACCACCGATGCCCTCGGCGCGGCGACCGGTGCGGCGACCGGCAAGAAGGAATTGGGCAAGGATGCGTTCCTGCAGTTGCTCGTGACCCAGCTGA
Organism: Pseudomonas sp. KB_12; assembly: GCF_052114545.1. Classification (NCBI taxonomy): domain Bacteria; kingdom Pseudomonadati; phylum Pseudomonadota; class Gammaproteobacteria; order Pseudomonadales; family Pseudomonadaceae; genus Pseudomonas; species Pseudomonas sp. KB_12. The sequence continues at coordinate 14,602 of NZ_JBFREY010000027.1, forward strand.
AAAACCAGAACCCGCTGGAGCCACAGGATAACGGCGAGTTCGTTGCCCAACTGGCGCAGTTCAGCAGCCTGGAAGGCATCACCACCCTTAACGACACCGTGAGCGGTATCGCTGGCAACTACAACTCGTCCCAGGCCCTGCAAGCCTCGTCGCTGGTCGGTCGCTCGGTCATCGCTCCGGGCGACAAAGCCGTGGTCGATACCTCCAAGAGCCTCAACGGCACGGTGGTGGTACCGGCATCGGTGTCCTCCGTCGCGGTCAAGATCGTGGACAAGGACGGCAAGACCGTTCGCACCATCGACTTGGGCAGCCAGAACGCCGGCAACTCCGCGTTCATCTGGGATGGCAAGAACGATGCGGGCACGGTCGTTGAATCGGGCACTTACACCTTCGCGGCCTCGACCACCATCGACGGCAAGGCCACGTCGCTGATCACCAACCTGCCGGCCACGGTCAGCAGCGTGACGATCAGCCAGACGGGCGGTGAGCTGATGCTCAACCTGGCCGGGCTGGGCAGCATTGCCCTGTCCAAAGTACAAACTATTGGTATGTAGAGCCGACTAACCGGCAAAAGGAGTCAACATGTCTTTCAACATCGGCCTTAGCGGTCTCTATGCAGCCAACAAACAGCTGGACGTGACCGGCAACAACATCGCCAACGTGGCGACCACCGGTTTCAAATCGTCCCGCGCGGAATTCGAAGACGTCTACTCGGCCACCAAATTGGGTTCGGGTAGCAAGACCGTCGGCAACGGCGTACGCCTGGCCAACGTTTCCCAGCAGTTCGGCCAGGGTGATGTGAACAACACCGGCAACGTACTGGACATGGGCATCCAGGGCCAGGGCTTCTTTGTCCTGAGCAACGACGGTTCCCTGAGCTACACCCGTGCCGGTACCTTCAAGACCGACAAGGAAGGCTTCATCACCAACAGCGACGGCACGTCGCGCCTGCAGGGCTATGGCGTGGATGCCAACGGCAAGATCCAGAACGGTATCCTGACCGACCTGCGCATCGACACCTCGAACCTGCCGCCGACTGCCACCAGCCTGGTTTCGTCGACGATCAACCTGAACTCGACGGCGACGCCGATCACTGCGGCGTTCAATCCGGCTGACACGGCCACGTTCACCAAGCAGTTCACTACCCCGGTCTATGACACCCAGGGCAACCAGCACTCCATGGACCAGTACATGGTCAAGACTGCCGGCAACACTTGGAATGTCTATACCTTGATCGATGGTCGTAACCTGAACGGCAGCTTGCCGACCACGACGGGTGCGACTGCGCCGGTTCCTTCGACCATGAACTTCGATTCGAGCGGCAAGTTGACCACGGTCACCACTCCGCCAGCGACGGTCAATAGCGATCTGGTACTGACCGGTTGGGTCCCCGGCACTGTGACCAACGGCGTATGGACCGCCAACGGCGCCGCCAGTGCGCCGACCATCACGATTTCCATGGGCAACACCACCCAATTCAACGCTGACACCGCCCGGTCGATCCCAACCCAGAACGGCTACGCCACTGGCCAGATCACCAACCTGACCATCGACGGCAGCGGTGTATTGCTGGCCAACTTCAGCAACAACCAGACCAAGCCGATCGGCCAGCTCGCCCTCGCCAGCTTCACCAACGAGCAAGGCCTGCAGCCAATAGGCGGCACCAGCTGGAAGGAAACTTTTGCCTCGGGTATCCCAGGCTACGATGCTCCACAAACCGGCACCCTGGGTTCGATCGTCTCCAACTCCCTGGAAGAGTCCAACGTCAACCTGACCAACGAACTGGTCGAGCTGATCAAGGCCCAGAGCAACTACCAGGCGAACGCCAAGACCATCTCCACCCAGAGCACCATCATGCAGACCATCATTCAGATGGCCTGATATCGATGGTTGTTTGAAGGCTGCACAAGGAGCCCCTCGAAAGAGGGGCTTTTTTGTGGGCGGCTATTTTTGTGGTGCCTGTGCCGGCCTCATCGTCGGATCGCCGCCCGGAGCAAGCTCGCTCCCACAGGGTTATGTGTACGCATTCCAATGTGGGAGCGAGCTTGCTCGCGATGGGGGCGGGCCAGGCGCCGACTTTTCTCCAGGCAAAAGAAAACCCCCGATAAACCAGCGGTCTATCGGGGGCTTCTTTGAGCAGGCGCCTTTACGCGCCCACTCGCTCAGCTTATTGGCAAGCTTCGCAATCCGGCTCGTCGATCGCGCAGGCCTTTGGCACTGGCGCAGGGCCTGCTGGAGCAGCCAGGACCGAATCGTCACCGTGGTTGCCGCCGCTGGAAACAGCGTTCAGCTTGCCGGTGTTGATGGTCGACTTCTCGGTGCTGGTGGCGGCCAGGGCACGGAGGTAGTAAGTGGTTTTCAGGCCACGGTACCAAGCCATGCGGTAGGTCACGTCCAGCTTCTTGCCCGACGCGCCGGCGATGTACAGGTTCAGCGATTGAGCCTGGTCGATCCACTTCTGGCGACGGCTGGCGGCGTCGACGATCCACTTGGTGTCCACTTCGAACGCAGTGGCGTAGAGCTCTTTGAGCTCTTGCGGGATACGCTCGATCTGCTGCACCGAACCGTCGTAGTACTTCAGGTCGTTGATCATGACCGAGTCCCACAGGCCACGGGCCTTGAGGTCGCGAACCAGATACGGGTTGATCACGGTGAACTCGCCCGACAGGTTCGATTTCACATACAGGTTCTGGTAGGTCGGTTCGATCGACTGCGACACGCCAGTGATGTTGGCGATGGTGGCGGTCGGTGCGATGGCCATGATGTTGGAGTTACGGATGCCTTTCTGCACACGGGCGCGAACCGGTGCCCAGTCCAGGGATTCGTTCAGGTCAACGTCGATGTACTTCTGGCCGCGCTGGGCGATCAGGATCTGTTGCGAGTCCAGCGGCAGGATGCCCTGGGACCACAGCGAACCCTGGAACGTCTCGTAGGCGCCACGCTCGTCGGCCAGGTCGCAGGAAGCCTGGATCGCGTAGTAGCTGACCGCTTCCATGGACTTGTCGGCGAACTCGACCGCGGCATCGGAACCGTACGGGATGTGCTGCAGGTACAGCGCGTCCTGGAAGCCCATGATGCCCAGTCCGACCGGACGGTGCTTGAAGTTGGAGTTCTTCGCCTGTGGCACCGAGTAGTAGTTGATGTCGATCACGTTGTCGAGCATGCGCACGGCGGTGTTCACGGTGCGTTGCAGCTTGGCGGTGTCCAGCTTGCCGTCGACGATGTGGTTCGGCAGGTTGATCGAGCCCAGGTTGCAGACCGCGATCTCATCCTTGTTGGTGTTCAGGGTGATCTCGGTGCACAGGTTCGAGCTGTGGACCACGCCCACGTGCTGCTGCGGGCTGCGCAGGTTGCACGGGTCCTTGAAGGTCAGCCATGGGTGGCCGGTTTCGAACAGCATCGACAGCATCTTGCGCCACAGGTCTTTGGCCTGGACGACTTTGAACAGCTTGATCTTGTTGTACTCGGTCAGGGCTTCGTAGTACTCGTAGCGCTCTTCGAAAGCCTTGCCGGTCAGGTCGTGCAGGTCCGGCACTTCGGATGGCGAGAACAGGGTCCACTTGCCGTCATCGAAGACACGCTTCATGAACAGGTCAGGGATCCAGTTGGCGGTGTTCATGTCGTGGGTACGACGACGGTCATCACCGGTGTTCTTGCGCAGCTCGATGAACTCTTCGATGTCCATGTGCCAGGTTTCCAGGTAGGCACAGACCGCGCCCTTGCGCTTGCCGCCCTGGTTGACCGCGACCGCGGTGTCGTTGACCACTTTGAGGAACGGCACGACGCCCTGGGATTTGCCGTTGGTGCCCTTGATGTACGAGCCCAATGCGCGAACCGGGGTCCAGTCGTTGCCCAGGCCACCGGCGAATTTCGACAGCATGGCGTTGTCGTGGATGGCGCCGTAGATGCCCGACAGGTCATCCGGAACGGTGGTCAGGTAGCAGCTCGACAGCTGTGGACGCAGGGTGCCGGCGTTGAACAGGGTCGGGGTCGAGGCCATGTAGTCGAAGGACGACAACAGGTTGTAGAACTCGATCGCACGGTCTTCGCGTTGCTTCTCTTCGATCGCCAGGCCCATGGCCACGCGCATGAAGAAGATCTGCGGCAGTTCGAAACGCACGCCATCCTTGTGGATGAAGTAACGGTCGTACAGGGTTTGCAGGCCCAGGTAGGTGAACTGCTGGTCGCGCTCGTGGTTGATCGCCTTGCCGAGTTTTTCCAGGTCGAATTCGGCCAGGACCGGGTTCAGCAATTCGAACTCGATACCCTTGGCTACATAAGCTGGCAACGCCTTGGCGTACAGGTCGACCATTTCGTGGTGGGTCGCGCTCTCGGCGACTTCCAGGAAGCTCAGGCCTTCGGCACGCAGGGTGTCCATCAGCAGGCGGGCGGTCACGAAGGAGTAGTTCGGCTCGCGCTCCACCAGGGTCCGCGCAGTCATCACCAGGGCCGTGTTGACGTCCTTGAGTGCAACGCCGTCATAGAGGTTCTTCAGGGTTTCGCGCTGGATCAGGTCGCCATCGACTTCTTCCAGGCCTTCGCAGGCCTCGGTGACGATGGTGTTCAGGCGGCCCATGTCCAGCGGCGCCAGGCTGCCGTCGGCGCGGGCGATGCGGATCGATGGGTGAGCCTGGACCGGTGCGTCGGCCGGGGTGCGGATAGCACGTTCCTTGGCGCGGGAGTCACGGTAGATCACGTAGTCTCGGGCAACTTTCTGCTCGCCGGCACGCATCAGGGCCAGTTCGACCTGGTCCTGGATTTCTTCGATGTGGATGGTGCCGCCCGAGGGCATGCGACGCTTGAAGGTCGCGGTGACTTGTTCGGTCAGGCGGGCCACGGTGTCGTGGATTCGCGACGAAGCGGCAGCGGTGCCGCCTTCAACTGCGAGAAACGCTTTGGTGATGGCGACGGTAATCTTGTCATCGGTGTAAGGAACGACAGTGCCGTTACGCTTGATCACGCGCAGTTGGCCCGGCGCGGTGGCGGACAGATCCGGGTTCGAATCGGCGGCCAGCGGCGCGGTGCCCTGCGGGTTCTCGCGAGTTGTGTCGGTGTGCATGGGTGTCTCCACGTTCTCTATGTTTGTTTGGGCACCATCACGGTGCCCACCGTTCCGTCCTGAAGCACTACAACCGACTGGCGCCGGGCATAACAACTTCGGGACAGTAGGAAGCAGGCGTTTAATACCGCTTCCATCCGAAGTTCTCAGGTTGCGAGCGGGGCTCGAAACCGGGTTGCCGGGGTGGCAGCAATTGACTGCAACACCCGTACCGTTTCGGTCGTTTTCGACCTGGAAACAGTTGCCATCCGCAGGGGCGGTCTGGGCTTGGGGAAATGCACTGTTTCAGTTGGACAGAAGCAAGAAAAGCGCTTGAATTCTCTGTCCGACTTGTGTTTGGTTTTTGGCCTGAAACCCTACATGTAGGGTTTTTTGCGCGGCGGGCTACAAGATAATGCGTTTTTGGGGGGTATGCAACGTGCTACCTGTGGATAAGCCTGTGCGTAATTTGTGTGCGAAACGTGGAACGGCTCTGTAGGCCGCGACCTAGCTGGAGTGGACCTTTTTTCATCGGTTTCGACGATCTGAAAACAGCCCGGTGATTTTTGCGGGCGCGGACATTACCACATAAAACCCTGCCGATCGAAACGCATTTGTCCGCTTGTTTTCTACGCAGGTGACGTTTATACAATCGGCCCATGCATGGGGGTGTTTATCCTCCTTTAACATGACAAAAAGACGGGTGGAGGCGCTGTATTTGAAGGCGCTCCTTGTGGCGAGGGAGCTTGCTCCCGCTCGAGTGCGCAGCGCTCGCAAGTTTTTGGGGCCGCTTCGCAGCCCAGCGGGAGCAAGCTCCCTCGCCACAGGTGAGTGCTGATCCTTCCTTTTATATTCGCAGCAAGACGAGGCCCCAGTGGAACAAGAAGCCTGGCAGGTATTGATCGTCGAGGATGACCAGCGTCTGGCCGAGCTGACCCGGGAGTACCTCGAAAGCAACGGGTTGCGTGTCGCCATCGAAGGCGACGGCGCGGTGGCGGCGGCGCGGATCATTGCCGAGCAGCCGGACCTGGTGGTCCTGGACCTGATGCTGCCCGGCGAAGACGGCCTGAGCATCTGTCGCAAGGTGCGCGGGCATTATGACGGGCCGATCCTGATGCTCACCGCCCGCACCGACGACACCGATCAGATCCAGGGCCTGGACCTGGGCGCCGATGACTACGTCTGCAAGCCGGTTCGCCCGCGATTGCTCCTGGCGCGTATCCAGGCCTTGCTGCGGCGCAGCGAACCGGAGCCGAGCGCCGCGCAGAAGCCGCGACGCCTGCAATTCGGCCCGCTGGTGGTCGACGACGCCCTGCGCGAAGCCTGGTTGCAGGGCGACGGTATCGAGCTGACCAGCGCCGAATTCGACCTGCTGTGGCTGCTGGTGTCCAATGCCGGGCGCATCCTGTCCCGGGAAGAAATCTTTACCGCCCTGCGCGGCATTGGTTATGACGGCCAGGACCGTTCCATCGACGTGCGCATTTCACGCATCCGCCCCAAGATCGGCGACGACCCGGACCATCCACGGTTGATCAAGACCATTCGCAGCAAAGGTTACCTGTTCGTTCCTGAAGCCTGCGTAGACCTGGCACCGTGAATTCGATCTTCCTGCGTATTTATGGCGGCATGTGTGCGGCACTGGTGCTGGTGGCGGTCCTCGGTGTACTGGCCTTGCACCTGCTCAACCAGACCCGCAGTGAGCAATACCGCGAGCGCCTGGCCCACGGCACGTTTTCGTTGATGGCCGACAACCTGCGGCCGATGAACGACACCGAGCGGCGGCGGGCGTTGCTGGTGTGGGAGCGCCTGCTGGGCATTCCCCTGGCGTTGCAGACCTTTGCCCAGACCGACCTCGACCTCGGCCAGCGCACCCGCGTACTGCGTGGCCAGGCGTTGGTCGAACAGACCGGGCCGCATGCGGCGAAAGTCTATCGGCTGGTCAGCGATGGCGAGCAACTGATGTTGGTGGGGGAAGTCCAGCAAATCAGCGAACAACTGGCCCGCGCAACCATTTACCTGTTGGCTGATGAGCTGGTGCGTTATCCGGTGGCCGAACAACCCAGACGGCTGGCGCAACTGGCGCAGGAAAAAGGCTTTGGTTTCGACCTGCGACTCATGACCGCCGAGCAGGCGGACATGGACGAAGACCAGCGCCGTCGTGTGTCCGAGGGCGATACGGTGATGGCGTTGGGCAAGGGCGGCGATTCCATCCGGGTCTTCGCCGGCATGGTCGGCACGCCGTGGGTGCTGGAGATCGGGCCGCTGTACCAGATGAACCCTTATCCGCCGCAATGGCTGGTGCTGATCGCGGCGCTGGGCTTGAGCCTGATCGGCTTGATCGTCTACCTGTTGGTGCGCCAATTGGAGCGGCGCTTGCGTGGCCTGGAGTCGGCCGCCACGCAGATCGCCCAGGGCAGCCTGGAAACCCGGGTGCCGGCCCGAGGCGCCGACTCGGTCGGGCGACTGGCCGCGGCGTTCAATGGCATGGCCGAGCACCTGCAGCAACTGTTGGCGATCCAGCGTGAGCTGGTGCGGGCGGTGTCCCACGAATTGCGTACCCCGGTGGCGCGCCTGCGCTTCGGCCTGGAAATGCTCGGCAGCGCCACCACGCCCCAGGCCCGGGACAAATACCTGGCGGGCATGGATCACGACATCGAAGACCTGGATCGGCTGGTGGACGAAATGCTCACCTATGCGCGGCTGGAGCAGGGTTCACCGGCCCTGAATTTCCAGCGGGTGGATCTGGATGCGCTGGTCAATCAAGTGATCGATGAGCTGGGACCATTGCGGACCGGGATCACGGTCGAGCGCGGTCTATGCCTGTCGGCCGCCGATTGCGACGGCGCCTGGGTCGAGGCCGAGCCACGCTTTCTGCATCGTGCCCTGCAGAACCTGGTGGGCAATGCCATGCGCCACGCCAGCTCCCGGGTCACCGTCAGCTACCAGGTGGGCCAGCTGCGCTGCCGGGTGGATGTGGAAGACGACGGGCCCGGTGTGCCGGAAGCGGCATGGGAGCGGATCTTCAAGCCCTTCCTGCGCCTGGACGACAGCCGCGCCCGGGCGTCGGGCGGCCATGGGCTGGGGCTGTCGATCGTGCGGCGGATCATCCACTGGCATGACGGCCGGGCGCTGATCGGCAAGAGCAAGAGCCTGGGCGGGGCGTGCTTCAGCTTGAGTTGGCCGAGGCATCAGGACAGGTCTTGATAGGTGGGGGGCCTGTACTGGCCTCATCGCGAGCAAGCTCGCTCCCACATGGGCATGCGTTCAACCTGTGGGAGCGAGCTTGCTCGCGATGAGGCCCTCGAAAACACCCAAGATCTCAGGCCCTGATCCCCACCAGGCTCAATAGCTGCCCATCCTTCACTCCAAACTGCGCCTGCAACTCACTGCCATGGCGCCACTCGGTCGACAGGTCCGTCAGCAGGCGCAGGCGCACTTGTCCGTCGCGTGTCCAATCCAGCACCTCGGCATGCTCGAAATAAAAGCTCTGCCTGACGATGGGGTACAGCGCCTTGAACAGGCTTTCCTTCACGGAAAAGGTCAGGGTCACCAGCAAGGCCCGGTCATCGCGGGCGAGCTTGGTCATGCGTTGCAGCTCTGGCGGGGTGAGGATTTCACCGGCCAGGCGTTCGGCGCGTTCGGGGTCGAGGAGGTTTTCCACGTCCATGCCCAGCCCTTGCCAGTGATCTTTTTTCGCGACGATGGCCGCTGCCCGACCCGTGCTGTGGGTGATCGAACCGCTGACATGGGCCGGCCACACCGGGGCGCGGTCTTCGCCGATGGCCGGCACGCAGGTCAGGCCGTCGAGCCGCTGCAACGCCGCCCGGGCGCAGATCCGCCCGGCCAGGAATTCTGCCTGGCGCTTGGCGACCGAGCGCTGGATGCTCGCCGGGGGCTCGATGGCACTGCTTGAGAAGTCGGCGCCCACCAGCAACAACGGGTCGAAGCGCGTGCTCAGCAGCACCGTATCGGGCAGGGCATCGGGCAATAGCCAGTGCTCGTCCAGGGGCGAGCAGCAGGCGGGTAGGGTAGGGAGTGTGTTCATGCCGGGCATTTTGCCGGGTTGGCCTGAGGCTGGGTAGTGGGGGGCATGTGTATGGAGCAGAGGCCGGCTCTTGTGGCGAGGGAGCTTGCTGTGGGAGCAAGGCTTGCCCGCGACGAAGGCGATGTGGTCCTCCAGAAAACGAGTTGCCTGGGTCGCGAGCAAGCTTTGCTCCCACAATTCCCTCGCCACAAGGGGATGTATCAGAAGATTTTCTTGAAGAACTTCTGCATATCCGCCCATGACTTCTCATCGGCTTCCTTGTTGTAGCCAATGTCCGGCCCGCCATGTTCGCCGTGGCTCAAACGGTCGGCATCGGGGTTGCTGAAGCCGTGCTTGGCGCCTTTGAGGCTGACGAATTTATAGTCGGCGCCGGCCTTGTCCATCTCGCTCTTGAACGCGGTGACGTTGTCCTGGGTGACCATGCTGTCCAGGGCGCCATGCTCGACCAGCATCTTGGCCTTGACGCTGCCAGGCGTTGCCGGGGTGTTGGTCACCAGCGCACCGTGGAAACTCACCACGCCGGCCAGCGGCACACCCTGGCGCGCGGCATCGAGCACCACCTTGCCGCCGAAGCAGTAGCCGATGGCGGCGAGTTTGTCCGGATCGGTCTGGGGTTGTTTCTTCAGCAGGTCGAGACCAGCCTGGAAGCGGGCACTGGCCGCCGCGCCGTCCTTGAGCGCCGCCTGCATGAAGGCCATGGCGTCGTTGGGGTGCTCGGTGTTCTTGCCGTCGCCGTACATGTCGATGGCCAGGGCGCTATAGCCCAGGCCCGCGAGGTCACGGGCACGGCGCTTGGCGTAGTCGTTCAACCCCCACCATTCATGCACCACCACCACGCCCGGGCGCGGGCCTTTGACGGCGTCGTCATACGCGTAATAGCCGATCAGCTTGGTGCCGTCGGCACTGGTGTAGGGGAGCTCCTGGGTCTGGATGGCGGCGTGGCTCACGCCGCTAATGGCCAGAAGTACAACAGCAAGCAGCCTGCGCATGATGGATCTCCTTAAAAAGTGCTGGGACAGGACACTCTAGTCGATTCATTCAGCGCAGGTTCAGAGAACGTTCAAGGGGTGTTCAGGGATCGCTGGTTAAGGTGACGGCGACTTCACAATTCACCCACGTTGCAAAGGAACTTGATCATGACTGCCATGAAAAAACTGCTGCTGGCTTTCACCGTGCTGGGCGCCAGTGCCCTGGCCCACGCCGATGACAACTTCGCCAGCCTGACCCTCGGCCAGACCAGCGACAAGGTGAAGAAATCCAACGCCTTGGACAACGCCCTGAACAACCCGAACGCCGACGGCGTCATCGGCAAGGACACCACGTATGGCCTGCGACTGGGCAAGCAAAACGACCAGGGCCGCTACTACGCCACCTACGACAACGTCTCGGGCACCCACAACGGCATCAAGCTGCGCCAGGAAAACCTGCTGGGCAGCTACGATGTGTTCTATCCGGTCACCAGCAGCACCAAGCTGTTCGGTGGCGGCACGGCGGGCCTGACCAAGCTGACCCAGGATTCTCCCGGCTTCAGCCGCGACAGCGACATCGGCTACGCCGTGGGCTTGCAGGGCGGCGTGCTGCAACAAATTTCGCAAAACACCTCGGTTGAACTGGGTTACCGTTACCTGCGCAGCAACGCCAGCACCGAGATGAGCCCGCACGGTGGCGACAAGGTTGGCTCGCTGGACCTGACCAGCAGCGCCCAGACGTACCTGTCCGCCAACTACACGTTCTAAGCGGTCGATGGTGAGCGTATCCAGCCGGATCGGTCGAAGACGATCCGGCGCCTTTCGTTGAAGTGCGCCGCACTGGATTGTTTGATTTGCCTGGGGAGAGGCTCCATGAAATTACTGGTCGTCGAAGACGAAGCGCTGTTGCGTCACCATCTGCAAACCCGTCTCACCGACAGCGGCCATGTGGTGCAGGCCGTGGCCAATGCCGAAGAGGCCTTGTACCAGATCCGGGAATTCAACCATGACCTGGCGGTGATCGACCTGGGCCTGCCGGGCATCAGCGGGCTGGAACTGATCCGTCGGCTGCGCTCGCAGGACAAGACGTTTCCGATCCTGATCCTCACCGCCCGCGGCAACTGGCAGGACAAGGTCGAAGGCCTGGCCGCCGGTGCCGATGACTACGTGGTCAAGCCGTTTCAGTTCGAAGAGCTGGAGGCCCGGCTGAATGCCCTGTTGCGCCGCTCCAGTGGTTTTACCCAATCGACCATCGTCGCCGGTCCGTTGCTGCTCGACCTCAATCGCAAGCAGGCGTCCCTCGATGAGGAACCGCTGGCGTTGACCGCCTACGAATACCGCATCCTCGAATACCTCATGCGCCATCACCAGCAGGTGGTGGCCAAGGACCGCTTGATGGAGCAGCTTTACCCCGATGACGACGAGCGTGATCCCAATGTCATCGAAGTGCTGGTCGGGCGCCTGCGTCGTAAGCTGGAAGCGCCGGCTGGCTTCAAGCCGATCGATACCGTGCGCGGCCTGGGCTACCTGTTCAACGAGCGCTGCCAGTGATTCGTTCGCTTCGCCTGCGGTTGATGCTGGCCGCCATGACCCTGGCGGTGCTGTTCATGCTGGCACTGTTGCCGGCCATGCAGGGCGCGTTCAGCCTGGCATTGCAGGAGTCCATCGAGCAACGCCTGGCCTCGGACGTGACCACGCTGATTTCCGCCGCCCGAGTGGAAAACAACCGCTTGAAGATGCCAGTGCAGTTGCCCGATGAGCGCTTCAACCTCGCCGATGCCCGCCTGCTGGGCTACATCTATGATCGCGAGGGGCGGTTGGTCTGGCGCTCGAAGGCCACCCAGGAAGAGAACATCAATTACACGCCGCGTTATGACGGCCAGGGCAACCAGTTCGCGCGCATTCGCGAGAACGACGGCCAGGAGTTTTTTGTCTATGACGTCGAGATCAAGCTGCTCGGCGGCCAGAGCGCGGCGTTCAGCATCGTCACGCTGCAACCGGTGCGCGACTACGAAGTGACCCTGCAGGGGCTGCGGGACAATCTCTACCTGGGCTTTGGCGCGGCCTTGTTGGTGTTGCTGGCGCTGTTGTGGATCGGCCTGACCTGGGGCCTTCGGGCGCTGCGGCGCTTGAGCCAGGAACTGGACGAAATCGAAAGCGGGGCCCGGGAAAGCCTCAGTACCGAACATCCCCGGGAACTGTTGCGCCTGACCGGCTCCCTCAACCGGCTGCTGTACAGCGAGCGGGAACAACGCAGCCGTTATCGCGATTCCCTCGATGACCTGGCCCACAGCCTGAAGACCCCGTTGGCGGTGTTGCAGGGCGTCAGCGAGGACATGGCCCGGCGCCCCGAGGACCGTGGACAGGCTTGGGTGCTGCAATCCCAGATCGAGCGCATGAGCCAGCAGATCGGCTACCAGTTGCAGCGCGCCAGCCTGCGCAAAAGCGGGCTGGTGCGTCATCAGGTGCGCTTGCGCCCGGTGCTGCAAAGTCTGTGTGACACCCTGGACAAGGTCTATCGCGACAAACGGGTCAATGTCAGTTTCGATCTGCCGGAGCACTGCCAGGTGCCGATCGAACAGGGCGCCTTGCTGGAGATGCTCGGCAACCTGCTGGAAAACGCCTATCGGCTGTGCCTGGGCGAGGTGCGCGTCAGCGTGCACCAGACCCTCGGCGGCACGGAGTTGAGTGTCGAGGACGACGGGCCGGGGGTGCCACCGGATCAACGTGCGCGGATTCTCCAGCGGGGCGAGCGACTGGATCGCCAGCATCCGGGGCAGGGGATCGGGCTGGCCGTGGTGAAAGACATCATCGAGAGCTACGGCGCCAAGTTGACCCTGGGGGATTCAGAGTTGGGCGGGGCGGCGTTCAGGATTCATTTTCCGGTGGTTTGACTGGAGTGTTTTCGGTGTGTGTGCGGGCCTCTGTGGCGAGGGAGCTTGCTCCCGCTCGAGTGCGCAGCGCTCGCAAGTTTTTGGGGCCGCTTCGCAGCCCAGCGGGAGCAAGCTCCCTCGCCACAGGAGACGGTGGATACACCACAGAAGTTGGATGTCACCACTCAGTTCTCCAACTCCCTGTAAGCCCCCGGCGTCAGCCCCGTCCACTTCTTGAACGCCCGGTGAAACGCCGATGGCTCTGAGAACCCCAACTGCTCGGCAATCTGCTGCAACGACAAGTCCGCCCGCCCCAGATGGTAGATGGCGATATCCCGCCGCAGCTGATCCTTGAGTTCCTGGAAGCTGGTGCCTTCCTCACGCAAATGCCGGCGCAAGGTCTGCGGGCTGATGTGCAGATGGCCGGCGACGGTGTCCAGGTCGGGCCAGCGGGCGGTGTCGCGGCTGAGCAGGCGGCGCAGTTGGCTGCTCAGGCTGTGGCCATCGTCCGGGCGCGACAGCAGGTCGGCGGGGGAGCGTTCGAGGAAATGCTTGAGGGTGCGTTCGTCCTGCAGCAGTGGCATATCCAGGTAACGGCTGTGGAACAACAGGCTGCTGCTGCGCGCTTCGAACACCAGCGGACAGGGAAACAGCAGGTCGTATTCGGCACCGTGGGTGGGTTTGGTGTAGCCGAAGGTCGCCTGTTCCAGGCCGATCCGCTGGCCGATCAGCCAACTGGCTAGGCGATGCCAGACTACCAGCAAACTTTCAGTCAGGAAGTGATCCGGGTCCCACAGCGTCGAATCGTCCAGCACCAGCCGCACTCGCTCGCCTTCGACTTCCAGGGTCAGGCTCGGCGCGTCGGGGAACAGGCTGTAGAACAGCAAGCCGCGTTGAAGGGCCTTGCCCAGGGTCCTACAGTGGATCAACGCGTGACACATCATGGCAAACGTCCCGGGTTTACTCGCAGCCCTGCCGAACCCCAGGTATTCGTCCCCCAATGCCAGCCACAGCGCCTGCAACAGGCGCGCGAACTGCTCGGGTGCAATCCGTGCGCGCGGCTCATCCAACAGCTCTGGGCTGATGCCCAGCTGTTGCAGCAAAGGCAAATAGTCGAAGCCTTGCCGACGCGCGCCGCCCAGGGCAGCGCGGGCGAAGTGGCTGGCGATCGTGCGTTGGCGCATGGCTGAAGTCCGTCCGTTGAGCGGGCGATGGTAGCAGGGGAGGGAGGCTGAACAAGGCGGATATCCGCCAAATCCCGGAACAGTAAACGGTCTGTAGGCGGAAATCCGCCACCTTATACACCTCGTTTAATCCATGTGAAATCCGCTAACCCGTCTGCTATACCGGATGTAGGGGGGTTCGCAAAAATGGCACGCGCTTTGCGATGGGTTACGTAGGTCTGCCGCGTGCAGCCGACAAAAAACAAATCCCTCCAGTGCAGGAGGGTTCGCAATTGAGGTGCCGTAGGCGACAGGTGGATGTCGTCAAACGGGACTCTTGAGGAAGGTTTGCCATGACGACTCGTCAGCCACTGTACAAATCCCTGTATTTCCAGGTGATCGTAGCCATTGCCATCGGTATTTTGCTCGGCCACTTCTACCCACAGACCGGTGTTGCCCTCAAGCCATTCGGCGACGGGTTCATCAAACTGATCAAAATGGTCATCGCTCCCATCATCTTCTGTACCGTTGTCAGCGGCATCGCCGGCATGCAGAACATGAAGTCGGTGGGCAAGACCGGCGGCTACGCGCTGCTGTACTTCGAAATCGTTTCCACCATCGCCCTGCTGATCGGCCTGGTCGTGGTCAACGTCGTGCAACCGGGCGCCGGCATGCACATCGACGTAGCGACCCTGGACACCAAGCAGATCGCCGGTTTCATTGCGGCAGGTAAAGACCAGAGCATCGTTGCTTTCCTCCTCAACGTGATCCCTGGCACCATCGTTGGTGCGTTCGCCAACGGCGACATCCTGCAGGTGCTGATGTTCTCGGTGATCTTCGGTTTCGCCCTGCATCGCCTGGGTGCCTATGGCAAGCCGGTGCTGGACTTCATCGATCGTTTCGCCCACGTGATGTTCATCATCATCAACATGATCATGAAGCTGGCTCCGCTGGGTGCGTTCGGTGCCATGGCCTTCACCATTGGCGCCTACGGTGTCGGTTCGCTGGTGCAACTGGGCCAGCTGATGATCTGCTTCTACATCACCTGCTTGGTGTTCGTGCTGGTAGTACTGGGCGCCATCTGCCGCGCCCACGGCTTCAGCGTCATCAAGCTGATCCGCTACATCCGTGAAGAACTGCTGATCGTGCTGGGTACTTCCTCGTCGGAATCGGCCCTGCCTCGCATGCTGATCAAGATGGAACGCCTGGGTGCCAAGAAGTCGGTCGTAGGCCTGGTCATCCCGACTGGCTACTCGTTCAACCTCGACGGTACTTCGATCTACCTGACCATGGCCGCGGTGTTCATCGCCCAGGCCACCGACACCCAGATGGACATTACTCACCAGATCACCCTGTTGCTGGTGCTGTTGCTGTCGTCCAAAGGTGCGGCTGGCGTGACCGGTAGCGGCTTCATCGTACTGGCCGCCACCCTGTCGGCCGTGGGCACCTTGCCGGTGGCCGGCCTGGCACTGATCCTGGGCATCGACCGCTTCATGTCCGAAGCCCGCGCCCTGACCAACCTGGTGGGCAATGCCGTCGCCACGATCGTGGTTGCCAAGTGGGTCAAGGAACTGAACGTAGATCAACTGCACACCGAGCTGGCTTCCGGTGGTCGCGGTATCTCCGACGTTCGTGAAGATGACGAGCAGATCGCGTCGGCGCAGATTGCAGCGGCTGAGTCCTCTGCTCCAGGCGCTGTGAAGTAATCTTCAGGCTGCAATGAAAAACCCGCTTCGGCGGGTTTTTTCATGGGCCGGAGTTCTCGGGGTGAGAGTGCTTTTGCGCCGAGGGGATGTATCCCACACTCTGTGGGAGCAAGGCTTGCCCGCGATGCAGGCGATGCGGTCTTTCAGAAGTCGAGGCGTCTGTTTCGCGAGCAAGCTTTGCTCCCACAGCCCTGCGTCGCCACAAAGGGATCTGCGCCAGCCGTGAGCGCAATGGTCATCTCCTGTGACAGCTGCGGTAATTGCCCCACCCCCCATCCCTGCCTAGTCTTCAACCATCACCCTCTCGGAGATCGCCCATGCAAGGCCCACTGGCATCGCTAAAGGTTCTGGACTTCTCGACCCTGTTGCCCGGCCCGTTCGCCTCGCTGTTGCTGGCGGACATGGGGGCCGAGGTGTTGCGCATCGAGTCGCCGACCCGCCAGGACCTGCTGCGGGTGCTGCCGCCCCACGATCAGGGCACCTCGGCCAGCCACGCCTACCTCAACCGCAACAAACGCAGCCTAGCCCTGGACCTCAAGCAACCGGAAGCGTTGGCGGTGGTCACGCAATTGCTGAAGGACTACGACATCCTGCTGGAACAGTTCCGCCCCGGCGTGATGGAGCGACTGGGCCTGGGGTACGAGGCCTTGAAGGCGATCAATCCGCGGCTGATCTATGTGTCGATCACCGGCTACGGCCAGACCGGGCCCTACAAGGACCGCGCCGGTCACGACATCAATTACCTGGCCCTGGCGGGGCTGGCCAGCCACACCGGCCGCGCCGACAGCGGTCCGTTGCCGCTGGGGATCCAGGCGGCGGACATCGCCGGTGGTTCGTTGCACGGGGTGATCGGGTTGTTGGCGGCGGTCATCGCCCGCCATCAAACCGGTCAGGGGCAGCATCTTGACGTGAGCATGACTGACTGTGTGTTCAGCCTCAACGCCATGGCCGGTGCCGGTTACCTGGCCTGCGGTGTCGAGCCGGGTTGGGAAAAGCAGATGCTCAACGGCGGCAGCTTCTATGACTATTACCGCACCCGCGATGGTCGCTGGATGTCGGTGGGTAGCCTGGAGCCGGTGTTCATGCAGGCGCTGTGCGAGGCCTTGGGGCGGCCGGAACTGGCGGCCCAGGGGTTGTCGCCCAAGCCTGAACAACAACACGCCCTTAAGCAGGCGCTGCAAGGCGAGTTTGAAAAACACGATTTTGCCGAGCTGTGCAGCCTGTTTGCCGGGATCGATGCCTGCGTCGAGCCGGTCCTGAGCCTGGAGGAAGCTGTTCGGCATCCGCAGTTACAGGCTCGGGAGCTGGTGACACAGGTGCCCCGCGGCGATGGTTCGAGCCAGGCGCAGATGGCTTGCCCGTTGAGATTTTCCGAAGGGTTGCCCGAGCCTCGGTATATTGGCGCGGAGTTGGGGGCGCATACGGATCAGGTGTTGGGGGAGTTGGGGTTTAGTGCGCAGCGGATCGCTCAATTGCGGGATGCCAAGGTGATTTTGTAGTGCCCTTTAGGGCCTCATCGCGAGCAAGCTCGCTCCCACAGGGGATTTGTGAACGCCGAAGATCCAGTGTGGGAGCGAGCTTGCTCGCGATGAGGCCAGCCCAGACACCACAAAGCCTGACTACTCGACCCGGGTTTCTCCACTGAACACCAAGGTATTGCGGCAGCTCCGGCACAAATACCGCCGCCCCTGGCGCACCAGGCTGTGGCGCTGGGCCGAGAACGGGAAGTCGCTGCCGTCGCAGGGGCATTTGTAGATGTAGCGGGTCACGCTGCGGCGTTTGATTTCGTAGGTGTGGCAGCGGTTGGGCGGTAGTTCGTACACCCCGCGCATGATCAGTTGCCATTCTTCGCCATGGGGCTGGATGCGTTCGCCAAACAGTTGATGGGCGATCAGGTGCGCGACTTCATGGGCGACGGTCTGCTTGAGGAAGTCTTCGGCGTTTTCCCGGTACAACTGTGGATTGAAGCGCAGCAGATTTTCATGCAAGTGCGCAACACCAGCCTTCTGGCCACGCAACTTG
The DNA here is from genome assembly GCF_052114545.1 of Pseudomonas sp. KB_12. Taxonomy (NCBI): domain Bacteria; kingdom Pseudomonadati; phylum Pseudomonadota; class Gammaproteobacteria; order Pseudomonadales; family Pseudomonadaceae; genus Pseudomonas; species Pseudomonas sp. KB_12. The sequence continues at coordinate 32,417 of NZ_JBFREY010000027.1, forward strand.
AAGCTGACCACTGGGCGTTTGAAAGGACGTTTGAAAAAGGATTCGGCTTGTTGGTAACACTCTTCGACGCGGGTATTGAGTTGCTCGAGCATGCTTTACGGGTCTCCAGAAGCCCGAGTATGCCGCAAGCGTCGGTCGTTGCGAATCGTCCAGGCGCCCAGTGGTCGTTTCGAGCGGCTCAAACACAGGAAGGCCGCCTTGCGGCGGCCTGTGTCGGCAGATCCTGCTTTTTTATTGGAGGGTACTATCGGGATCGTTTCAATCCTTCAATTGGTATAGACCGGGCCGACGCCGAGCCCCCAGACAATCACCGTGAACGCCATGATGGCGACCAGCACCACCAGGCCGACGGCGAGCACCGAACTGGAAAACAGAAAACCTTCGTCCTGGGGAATGTTCATGAACGTCGGCAAGCCCACATACAGCAGGTAGACCGTGTAGCAGATCGCCGCCGTGCCGACGATCATCCCCAGCCACATGTGCGGGTAGAGCGCCGCCAGGCCGCCGATGAACAAAGGTGTCGCGGTGTAGGTGGCGAACGCGACGCAACGGGCCAGGCTCGGGTTGGCGTCATAGGTGCGGGCCATCCAGTGGATGAAGGCGCCCATCACTGCCACACCGCCCAACATGGCCAGGTACGACATGACGGTCATCCACAGCGCACTTTCCTGGGTAAGCATGACCGGTGCACGATTGCCAATGACCCATCCCACCTGCGTGGTGCCGATGAACGCCGATATCGCGGGAATGGCCGCCAGGATCAGCGTGTGGGTGAGGTACATGTGGCTGATGCTTTCCTCCTGATCGCCACGGATTTCTTTCCATTCTTGATCAGGGTGGGTAAAGAGCCCCACGACATGATGGATCATAGTCAGTCACTCCTTTGTTATTGCCATCGCCCCCCAACGGAGCGCCTACGGGCCAAATGGCCGGGTAAGTGAAGGTCTGTAAGTGTGTGCGACCTTATGTCGCAGTATAGAAAGGAGTCACCCCGAGGGGGATGGGGGGCTTAGAGCAAATCGCGCTGTTGGCCGTGGTGCTAATCGCCGATGGGTCTGTACACAACCCTTGGCAAAGAAATTCACCTTGTAGCGAGGCGATTGTGGGAGCAAGGCTTGCCCGCGATGGAAGCGATGCGGTCTTTCAGAAACCGAGGCGTCTGTTTCGCGAGCAAGCTTTGCTCCCACAAACCCTGACCACAACAGTGGTGCATCAACTCTTCGCCGAAAGCCGGTTTTTGCGTAAAATGCCGGCCCTTCGTCACACCTCACGGATTTCGCGTCATGGGCACTCTTACGGTCAACCAGAACAAACTGCAAAAGCGCCTGCGCCGCCTGGCCGGTGAGGCGGTCGCCGATTTCAACATGATCGAGGACGGCGACAAGGTCATGGTCTGCCTGTCCGGCGGCAAGGACAGCTACACCTTGCTCGATGTGCTGATGCATCTGCAGAAGGTTGCGCCGATCAAGTTCGACATCGTCGCGGTAAACATGGACCAGAAGCAGCCCGGGTTCCCCGAGCATGTGCTGCCGGCTTACCTTGAGTCGCTGGGCGTGGAATATCACATCGTCGAGAAAGACACCTATTCGGTGGTCAAGGAACTGATTCCCGAAGGCAAGACCACCTGTTCGCTGTGCTCACGCCTGCGGCGCGGAACGCTCTACACCTTCGCCGACGAGATCGGCGCAACCAAGATGGCCCTGGGGCACCATCGCGACGACATCGTCGAGACCTTTTTCCTGAACATGTTCTACAACGGCTCGCTCAAGGCCATGCCGCCCAAGCTGCGCGCCGATGATGGGCGCAACGTGGTGATCCGCCCGCTGGCCTATTGCAGTGAGAAAGACATCCAGGCCTATTCGGATTTCAAGCAATTCCCGATCATCCCCTGCAACCTGTGCGGCTCCCAGGAAAACCTGCAACGCCAGGTGGTCAAGGAGATGCTCCAGGAGTGGGAGCGCAAGACGCCGGGCCGTACGGAGAGTATTTTCCGCGGCTTGCAGAACGTCATTCCGTCGCAACTGGCGGATCGCAACCTGTTCGACTTCACTAACCTGCGCATCGACGAAAACGCCACGCCGCGGTTCGTCAATGTGGTGAATCTCTGACTCTACCGATAGTTATTACGGCGCTTTCAAGCGCCGTTTTCATTTTTAACCCCCAGGAGAGGGCATGCGCGATTACAAGTGGCTGCACGAGTACTGTCTGAACCGCTTCGGTTCGGCGGCTGAACTGGAAGCCCGTCTGCCGGTGCCCAATACCCCGGCGCAACTGCGCAAGATCAGCGACGACCGCTACCTCTCGACCATGGCGCTGCGGGTCTTTCGCGCCGGGCTCAAGCACAGCCTGGTGGACGCCAAGTGGCCGGCGTTCGAGGAAGTATTCTTCAAGTTCGACCCGGAAAAAGTCGTGCTGATGGGCGCTGAGCATCTGGAGCGATTGATGCAGGATACGCGGATCATCCGCCACCTGGGCAAGCTCAAGAGCGTGCCGCGCAACGCGCAGATGATATTGGACGTGGCCCACGAAAAGGGCAGCTTCGGCGCGCTGGTCGCCGACTGGCCGGTGACTGACATCGTCGGCCTGTGGACCTACCTGAAAAAGCACGGCCATCAACTGGGCGGCCAGTCGGCACCGCGCTACCTGCGAATGATGGGCAAGGACACCTTCTCGCCCAGTTATGACGTCGTGGCGGCGCTCAATGCCCAGGACATCATCGACAAAGTCCCCACCAGCCAGCGAGACCTGGCGACGGTGCAGAATGCCTTCAACCAGTGGCATGAACAGAGTGGCGGGCGGCCGATGTCGCAGATTTCGATGATGCTGGCTTTCACCGTCAATCATTGAGACCGCGTCGCGGCCATCGCGAGCAGGCTCGCTCCCACACTGGATCTTTGGCGTTCCAAAACCCTGTGGGAGCGAGCTTGCTCGCGATAGCGGCGTATCAGGCGACGGAGACCTCGCCTTCGCCCGCCAGCCGCCGATTCAACTGAAACCGCCAACGCACATACAACAACGCCGAGCAGAACACCGCCACGCTCGCCGCCATTTCCAGCACGCCGAACAGTTGCCGATTCGGGTCATAGGCTGCCAGTGCGCCCTTGATGAAATACAGGTTCACCACGAAGCACATCCACGAGTGTCCGCGGGCGCTGCCGGTGAGCATGCCGGGGGCGAGTATCAGCAGCGGCACCAGTTCGATCAGCAGAATCACCCAGGGGCGCGCGCCGTGCAGGTCGGCGATCAGCAGGTAGTAGGCGCTGAGCAACCCCACCAGGCCGAAAAAGCACAGCAGGCTGAGGGCGCGGGCGATGCGTACGCGCGGTTCCAGCCATTGGATCGAAGGCAGGATCTTCGGCTTCTTAGCCACGGCCGTTCTCCAGCAACAGGGCGGTTTTCGCCAGGCGCAAACCCAAGGCGCGACACAGGGCGACCTCATGTTCGTTCAAGCCGCTTTTGCCGTCGGCCCCGGCGTGATGGCTCGGTCCGTAGGGCGTGCCACCGCCCTGGGTGTCGATCAGGGCTGATTCGCTGTAGGGCAGGCCGGTGATCAGCATGCCGTGGTGCAGCAGCGGCAGCATCATCGACAGCAGGGTGGTTTCCTGGCCGCCGTGCAGGCTCGCGGTGGAGGTGAACACCCCGGCCGGTTTGCCCACCAGTGCGCCGGTCAGCCACAGGTTACTGGTGCCGTCGAGAAAGTACTTGAGCGGCGCGGCCATGTTGCCGAAACGGGTCGGGCTGCCCAAGGCCAGGCCAGCGCAGTTCTTCAGGTCATCAAGGCTGGCGTAGAGCGGGCCCTGTTCCGGGATGTCTGGCGAAACCGCTTCGCACTCGGCAGAAATGGCCGGCACCGTACGCAACCTGGCTTCCAGCCCGGCCTGCTCGACACCACGGGCGATCTGCCGGGCCATTTCGTTGGTGGAGCCACTGCGGCTGTAATACAACACCAGGATGTACGGCGTGGTCACGGCAGGATCTCCAGGATCTTCTCCGGCGGACGGCCGATCATGGCCTTTTCCCCGGCTTCCAGAATCGGCCGTTCCATGAGTTTCGGGTGGGCGGCGATGGCCGCGATCAACTGGGCTTGGCTCAGGCTTTCGTCGGCCAGGTTCAAGTCTTTGTATTCGTCCTCGCCGGTGCGCAGCAATTGCCGGGCGGTGATGCCGAGCTTGCCCAGCAGGCGTTCCAGGTGCGCGGCGTCGAGCGGGGTTTCCAGGTAGCGGACCACGGTGGGCGTCAGGCCACGGGCCTCCAACAGTTCCAGCGCACCGCGGGATTTCGAGCAGCGCGGGTTGTGATAAAGCGTCAGATCGGTCATGAGCGGGTCGCATCTTGCGTAAGGTGGCGGCTATTCTACTGTGCCGCGAAGCCCCTAGCACCTGAGAGAGGCGACGGGTCGCAGCAGCGTTCACATTCAGACAAGGATTGGCACATGGCAAGGCGATTGACGGCGGCACTGACATTCATCGGGATTTTGTTGCTCGCCGGTTGCGGGAACGACTACGGCGTGGACCAGAACGGCCAGGCCATTGCCTCGCAGCGGCTGGACAAACAATGGGTGGTGCTCAACTACTGGGCCGAGTGGTGTGCGCCGTGCCGTACCGAAATCCCGGAATTCAATGCCTTGGCCGAACAGCTCAAGGGGCGCAACGTCGGTGTATTCGGGGTCAACTTCGACCAGGTGCAGGGCGAAGAACTCAAGAGTGCCAGCGACAAGATGGGGATTCGCTTCACGGTGCTGGCCCGGGATCCGGCCGAGATCTTCGACCTGCCTCGCAGCGAAGGGCTACCGGTGACGTACATCATCGATAACCTGGGCAAGGTGCGCGAGCAGTTGCTGGGGGAGCAGACGGCGGCGGGGGTGATGGCCAAGCTTGAGGCGTTGCAGGCGCTGTAGGAGCTGTCGAGTGCAACGAGGCTGCGATCTTGTCCCAGACAATTGAATCTTGAGCGAAAGATCAAGATCAAAAGATCGCAGCCTTCGGCAGCTCCTACAGGGCAGTCCAGCGGTCAGCCTCAGCCCTCTTCCAGCCACCACCGCAGCGGCTTGCCCTGGGCCGGCCAGAAGCGTATCTGCTCGATGGGCGAGATGTCCCAGCGCTCGACCTTTTCCAGCGCCTGCAAGAAGCGCGTTTCTTGCTCCATCACCGCCGGGGCGCAGAGTTTGCGCGTGCTGCCGATCTTGCCGAAGCTCAAGCGGTGGCCCTCCTGGGTATAGGGCGCGAACCAGTGGTTGCAGCCGCCGTTGCCATAGGCACGACCGTCATCCCCAAGGGTGATGGTCAGGTGGCTGTAGTCCATCAATGGCCGCTCACCGATCCACTCCAGGATGTAGCTGCGGTTATGTTGCAGCTGCACAGGTTCAGCGGCACACCCCATCAGGCTCATGCCGATCGACGCGGACAGGGCCAAACGTTTCATCAGGCGGCTTCCTGGCATTTCGGGCACAGGTGTTTTTCACCCACGGTGGTCCAGCCCAGTTCGGCGATCCGTGCGGTGGCGGCCGGTTTCTGGGCCTTGACGCCGAGCTTGGCATCAACGGCGAATTCGAAGCTCAGTTCCTTGGCGCAGCTGTCGCAGTTGACCTGCCAGGTGTGGATCGCCAGTTCGCCGAACACCGGGCCGGTGGTCATGGCGGTCCATTGGCCCATGGGCTTGAGCAGGTGCCGCACGGTGTCCACGGTCAGGCGCATGGACAAGTCCTTGCTGCCCTTGAGCGTGACGAGCAATACATCGTTGGCCTGGATCGAACCGCCATTGCCGGTGACCTGGTAGCGGCCCGGCGCCAGTGCGCGGACTTCGGTCAAGGTGTGCTGCGGGTTCATCAGGGTGTAGCGGAAATCGTGTTCGGCCATGGGTCCTCCAAATAGGCGCGACATGCTAGCACGGGGCATGGCTTTGGATGGTCTCGATGGCGGGCACCTGGAGATCAGGCCGACGAAACTCCATCCCCTGTGGGAGCGAGCTTGCTCGCGATGGCTGTGTGTCAGTCAACATCGAGGCTGGCTGTGATACACCGCTATCGCGAGCAAGCTCGCTCCCACAGGGTTTGTGCTGGTTCAAGGGTTAGCTGTCCACCAGGTTTTGCGGCGTGCCGGCCGCCCAGGCGGCAATGTTGTCCAGGGTGGTCAGGGCAATCGCAGCCAAGGCTTCATGGGTCAGGAACGCCTGGTGGGCGGTGACGATCACGTTGGGGAAGGTCAACAGCCGGGCCAGCACGTCGTCCTGCAAGGGCAGGTCGGAGCGGTCCTTGAAAAACAGCTGGGCTTCTTCCTCGTAGACATCCAGGCCCAGGTAGCCCAGTTGGCCGCTTTTCAACGCCTCGATCAAGGCCGGTGTGTCCACCAGGCCGCCGCGCCCGGTGTTGATCAGCATCGCGCCGCGTTGCATCGCAGCAAGCGATTGGGCGTTGATCAGGTGTCGGCTTTGTTCATTGAGCGGGCAATGCAGGCTGATGATCTGCGCCTGCGCGAGCAGCTCCGCCAAGGGCAGGTAGCGGGCGCCCAAGGCTTCGACCTGCGGGTTGGGGTAGGGGTCGTAGGCCAGCAACTGGCAGCCGAAGCCGGCCATGATCCGTGCGAACGTCGCGCCGATCTGTCCGGTGCCGATCACCCCGACCGTCTTGCCCACCAGATCGAACCCGGTCAGCCCATGCAGGCTGAAATTGCCGTCCCGGGTGCGGTTGTAGGCGCGGTGCAGGCATCGATTGAGGGCCATGATCAATGCCACGGCATGTTCGGCCACGGCATGGGGCGAGTAGGCCGGCACCCGGACGATGCTCAAGCCCAGGCGCTGGGCGGCGAGCAGGTCGACGTGGTTGTAGCCGGCCGAGCGCAGGGCGATCAGCCGCGTGCCGCCTTCGGCCAACAGCTCCAGCACCGGGGCGCTGAGGTCATCGTTGATGAAGGCACACACCACTTCATGCCGTTCGGCCAGGGCCACGGTGTCGAGGTTCAGGCGGGCGGGCTGGAATTGCAATTGAAGGCCTGCGGGCGTCGGGGCCTGGGTGAAACTGTCGCGGTCGTAGGTCTGGCTGCTGAAAAAAATCACGCGCATGGCGGCCTCCTGGCAGAAAAAACAGGGCCGTAGGAGCTGTCGAGTGCAACGAGGCTGCGATCTGTACGCTGACAATTGAGTTGCAAGCGAAAGATCAAAAGATCGCAGCCTCGCTTCGCTCGACAGCTCCTACGGTCCGGGGTCGGAGCGTGGATTTTCAGTGATTCCGATTCCCGGGGTATTGCCCTGGATCAGGCGCTGATACGCGCCTCGCTGGCCAGGCGGTTGATGGCCCGCTCCAATTCTTCCAGGGCGGCGGCGGCCTTGGGGTCCTGTTGCTTGAGCAGGGTTTCGCTGCGCTGGCAGGCCGCCCGCAATTGCGGTACGCCGCAGTAGCGGGTGGCGCCGTGCAGGCGGTGGACGCGTTCGATCAGTGCGTTGTGATCGTTGGCCTCGCAGGCCTGGCGGATCGCTTCGCGGTCGGCTTCCAGGGAGGCCAGCAGCATCGCCAGCATGTCCGCCGCCAGGTCGGCCTTGCCGGCGGCCAGGCGCAGGCCTTCTTCGTGATCGAGCACCAACAGTTCGCTGCCGCCCGGGGCATCGCCGCTGCGCTCCGGTGACTGGTTGCGCAGGGCCAGGCCAGTCCATTTGAGCACCACCTGGGCCAGTTGCCGCTCGCTGATGGGTTTGGTCAGGTAATCATCCATGCCACTTTGCAGCAGGGCGCGCTTTTCGTTGGCCATGGCGTGGGCGGTGAGGGCGACGATCGGCAGCGGCGTGCAGTGCCGCTCGCTTTCCCACTGGCGGATCGCCTCGGTGCTCTGGCGACCGTCCATGCCGGGCATCTGCACGTCCATCAAGACCAGGTCGAAGGTTTCCTTCTGCACGGCCTTGACCGCCGCATAGCCACTTTCCACGGCCAGCACCTTGGCGCCCATGTCTTCGAGCAGGGTCTGCACCAGCAGCAGGTTGGCCGGGTTGTCGTCCACGCACAGCACTTTCGGGGCGCGGCTGGAAACCGGTTCGTGGGGTTCGCTGCGGGTCGGGCGCGGGTTGACCAGGTCGGAAAGCGCGCGGCGCAACTTGCGGGTGCAGGCCGGCTTGGCCTGGAGCTGGCTGTGAGGGTTGGGCACCGAGAGGTGGTACAGGGTCTGTTCGGTGGTGGGGCACAGCACGAGTACTTTGCAGCCCAGATGCTCAAGGTCCCAGATGTGTTGGTTGAGGCGCTCCGGTGGCATGTCGTTGCTGGTGATGCCCAGCACGGCCAGGTCGATCGCCTGATCGGTCTGGTGGGCGATGGTGATGCCGTTGGTCAAGCTTTCCAGGGTGTTGAACGGCGTCACTTGCAGGCCACAGTCTTCGAGTTGGTGCTGCAAGGCCTGGCGGGCCAGTTCGTGATTCTCCAGCACCGCTACACGCCGGCCCAGCAACGGCGGGCCGGGCAGGTCCTCGGCATCGTCACGGGTCTTGGGCAGGCGCAGGCTGATCCAGAACTCCGAGCCTTCGCCCGGTGTGCTGTCGACGCCGATTTCCCCGCCCATCTGTTCCACCAGGCGCTTGGAAATCACCAGGCCCAACCCGGTGCCCCCCGGTTGCCGCGACAGCGAGTTGTCAGCCTGGCTGAACGCCTGGAACAGCGCCCGCACATCCTGGTTGGACAGGCCGATACCTGTGTCCTGGATGCTGATGCGCAACTGCACGCTGTCTTCGTGCTCGTCTTCGAGCATGGCCCGGGCGACGATGGTGCCCTCGCGGGTGAACTTGATGGCGTTGCTCACCAGGTTGGTGAGGATCTGCTTGAGGCGCAGTGGATCGCCCACCAGCGACAGCGGCGTGTCCCGGTAGACCAGGCTCACCAGTTCCAACTGCTTGGCATGGGCGGCGGGGGCGAGGATGGTCAGGGTGTCTTGCAGCAGGTCGCGCAGGTTGAACGGAATGTTGTCGAGCACCAGCTTGCCGGCCTCGATCTTCGAAAAGTCGAGGATCTCGTTGATGATCCCCAGCAGGCTGTCGGCGGATTTCTCGATGGTGCCCAGGTAGTCGAGCTGGCGCGGGGTCAGTTCGCTTTTCTGCAACAGGTGGGTAAAGCCGAGGATACCGTTGAGCGGCGTGCGGATTTCATGGCTCATGTTCGCCAGGAACTCGGATTTGATCCGGCTCGCTTCCAGGGCTTCCTTGCGAGCCAGGTCCAGCTCGATGTTCTGGATCTCGATGGTTTCCAGGTTCTGGCGCACGTCTTCGGTGGCCTGGTCGATGCTGTGCTGCAATTCTTCCTGGGCGTTCTGCAAGGTACTGGCCATGCGGTTGATGCCCGAGGCCAGTTCGTCCAGCTCCTGGCTGCCCAGCGGCGGCAGACGGGTTTCCAGGTGACCGTCCTTGAGTTGCGCCACGGCCTGTTTGATCTGGCTCAGTGGGCGGTTGATCGTGCGGCCCATGCGCAGGGCCAGCAACGCGGTCAGGCACAGGCCGGCGCCGATCAGCAGCAGGCTGGCGAACAGGCTGCGATAGCCGCGCAGCAACATACCGCTGTGGGACAACTCCAGCTCGACCCAGCCCAGCAGGCGGTCGGCTTCTTCGGGAATCAGTTCGCCCGCCAGATTGCGGTGCTTGCCGAATACCGGCAGCAAGTAGCGCGTGGCGTCGTTGCCGGTGCGTTGCAGCAATTGCGTACTGTTGCCCTCCGGCGCCCGGTTGAGCATGGTCGGGCCGGCGTGGGCCAGCGGTATGCGGTCGGGGGCGAGGAAGGTTACGGCGCGCACGTCCGCCTGTTCGAGGGACTGGGTGGCGATGCGCTCCAGTAGATCGGTGTCCTGGCGGCTCATGGCCGGGGCGACCAGCGGCGCAAGTTGTTCGGCGATCATTTCACCACGTTGCAACAACTGGACGTGCAGCTCCGATTGCTGCATCCAGGTGAAATAGCCGCCCAGGACCAGCGCCATCAGGCTGGTTGGCAACAGGGTCAGCAACAGCACGCGGCCTTTGATTCCCAGTTTCTTGAGCACACTTGTCTCCTGCATCCAGCGTCTGATTGAGCGGTGCGCGCATCCGGCACGCATTACCTGCGCAGTGTAGCGATTTGCGGGCGGGCGATCTTCGTAAAATTCACAAGGCCATGGGGTTATGGTTTATGGAATCACCGTCAAGGAAGAACCGAGCACGCCCTCGGCTTTCGCTTCGCTTATTCCTATAAGCCATAACCCCCTTACTTTGCGTGATATGGCCTCGCCAGGTTTGCCGGTATGATAGGCGCCCCCGCAGTCCGGATTGCGAATACGCCATGACTCTGCAGTACCCAACCATCGCCGATTGCGTCGGCAACACTCCGCTGGTCCGTTTGCAACGCTTGCCCGGCGTGACCACCAATACGCTTTTGCTCAAGCTCGAAGGGAATAACCCCGCGGGTTCGGTCAAGGACCGGCCGGCGCTGTCGATGATCACCCGTGGCGAATTGCGCGGGCAGATCCAGCCCGGCGACACGCTGATCGAGGCGACTTCCGGCAACACCGGTATTGCCCTGGCGATGGCGGCGGCGATCAAGGGCTACAAGATGATCCTGATCATGCCCGACAACTCCAGCGCCGAGCGCAAGGCAGCGATGACGGCCTACGGTGCCGAGTTGATCCTGGTGACCCAGGAGGAGGGCATGGAAGGCGCCCGGGACCTGGCCGAGCGCATGCAGGCCGAGGGTCGTGGCAAGGTGCTGGACCAGTTCGCCAACGGCGACAATCCCGAGGCCCACTACACCACCACTGGCCCTGAGATCTGGCGCCAGACCGACGGCACCATCACTCATTTCGTCAGCTCGATGGGCACCACCGGCACCATCATGGGCACCTCGCGCTACCTCAAAGAACAGAGCCCGAACGTGCAGATCATCGGCCTGCAACCGATGGAAGGCTCGGCCATCCCCGGCATTCGTCGTTGGCCCGAGGAGTATCTGCCGAAGATCTACCAGGCCGAGCGCGTGGACCGCATCATCGACATGGCCCAGAGCGAAGCCGAGGACGTGACCCGTCGCCTGGCGCGCGAAGAAGGCATCTTCTGCGGCGTGTCTTCGGGCGGTGCCGTGGCGGGGATGCTGCGCCTGTCCAAGGAAGTTGAAAATGCGGTGATCGTCGCGATCATCTGCGACCGTGGCGACCGTTACCTGTCGACCGGCATTTTCGACGCGCCCAACTGATGGCCAAACAAGAAAGAGGCTTGCGCTTCCAGCCCAGCGGCGGAAGCCGGGCCCCGCAAGTGCCCACCGGTAAAAAGCAGCGCTTGACCATCGAGCGTCTGGCCAACGATGGCCGGGGCATCGCCTTTGTCGAGGGGCGCACCTGGTTTGTCATCGGCGCCCTGGCCGGCGAAGAAGTCGAGGCGCGGGTGCTCGGTGCCCATGGCAAAGTGGTCGAGGCGCGTACCGAGCGGGTGTTCCTGTCCAGTGAACTGCGTCGTGCGGCGCCGTGCATCCATGCCGGTCGCTGCGGCGGTTGCAGCGTCCAACATTTGCCCCATGACGAACAACTCGCCCTGAAACAGCGCATGCTCGCCGAGCAACTGTCGCGGGTGGCCGGGGTGGCGCCAGAGGAATGGGCAGCGCCGTTGAGCGGGCCGGAATTCGGTTATCGACGTCGCGCCCGGGTGGCGGTGCGTTGGGACCAGAAAGCGAAAAAACTCGAAGTCGGTTTCCGTGCCGTCGGCAGCCAGGACATCGTGGCCATCGGTGATTGTCCGGTGCTGGTACAGCCCTTGCAGCCGATCATGAGCCGCCTGCCGGAGATGCTGCGTCGCCTGAGCAAACCCCAGGCGCTGGGGCATGTGGAGTTGTTCGCCGGTTCGTCCCTCGCGGTATTGCTGCGCCACATGGCGCCGCTGTCGGAGGCCGACCTGACGATCCTCAAGGACTTCTGCGCGTTCCATGAAGCCCAGTTGTGGCTGCACGGTGAAGGTGAGCCGCAACCGGTCGAGCCTGGGCAGGCCCTGGGGTTTCGCCTGGATGCCTGGGACCTTGAGCTGGCGTACCGGCCCGGGGACTTCATCCAGGTGAACGCCGGGGTCAACGAGGCGATGATCGCCCAGGCCTTGCAATGGCTGGCACCGCGAACCGAGGAGCGGGTGCTGGATCTGTTCTGCGGCCTGGGCAACTTTGCCTTGCCGCTGGCCAAAAGCGTGCGCCAGGTGGTGGCTGTCGAAGGCGTGCAGACCATGGTGGATCGTGCGGCGGCCAATGCCGTCAGCAACAATTTGAATAACACGGCCTTTTTTCAGGCCGATTTATCCCAGCCTCTGGCTGATGCCGAATGGATCGGCGAAGGCTTTTCTGCGGTACTCTTGGACCCACCCCGTGACGGTGCTTTCGAGGTGGTGCGCAAACTGTCGTCCCTGGGTGCCAAACGGTTGGTCTATGTATCGTGCAACCCGGCAACTTTAGCCCGGGATACGGTCGAACTGATCAAGCAGGGCTACCGGTTAAAACGTGCCGGGATTCTCGATATGTTTCCTCAAACGGCGCATGTCGAGGCCATGGCGTTATTTGAAGCGAGCCAGGATGGCTTGTCCGACTGACCCGTTCGTGCCAACCCGCCACAGTCCTGGGCGAAAACACGGGCATGAAGGTCAGCGAAGTTGACGCATTGAATCTGCGTCGTAGGGAAGGTAAGTAAAGATGGTACAGGTGAGAGCACACCAGCCGATCAACACCGACGGCAGTATCAATCTCGAGGCTTGGCTCGATCATGCGGTCAGCGTCGACATGGCTCTGGATCGCGAAGCCTTGAAGGCCGCCTGCGAGTTCGCTCGTGAGGCGGAGCAGCAACATAATGCGGCGAAGAACCTGTGGTCCGAAGGCACCTCGAGTTTCCAGACGGGCCTGGAGATCGCCGAAATTCTCGCTGACCTCAAGCTCGACCAGGATTCGCTGGTGGCGGCGGTGCTGTACCGCGGCGTGCGCGAAGGGCAGATCCAGCTACCGATGGTCAGTCAGCGCTTCGGCACGGTGGTGGCCAAGCTGATCGACGGCGTGCTGCGCATGGCCGCCATCAGCGCCAGCCTCAGCCCGCGCCAGTCCATGGTGCTGGGCACCCAGGGCCAGGTGGAAAACCTGCGCAAGATGCTGGTGGCGATGGTCGACGATGTGCGCGTCGCGCTGATCAAGCTGGCCGAACGCACCTGCGCCATCCGCGCCGTGAAGTCTGCCGATGACGAAAAACGCAATCGCGTCGCCCGGGAGGTGTTCGATATCTATGCACCCCTGGCCCACCGTCTCGGCATCGGTCATATCAAGTGGGAGCTGGAGGACCTGTCCTTCCGCTACCTGGAGCCCGATCAGTACAAGCAGATTGCCAAACTGTTGCATGAGCGGCGCCTGGATCGCGAGCGTTTCATCACCGATGTGATGACCCAACTGCGCGAAGAGTTGCAGGCCACCGGCGTGGTAGCCGACATCAGTGGCCGGGCCAAGCACATCTACTCGATCTGGCGAAAAATGCAGCGCAAGGGCCTGGAATTCAGCCAGATCTACGACGTTCGCGCCGTTCGTGTCCTGGTCCCGGAAATGCGTGACTGCTACACCGCGCTGGGGATCGTCCACACCCTGTGGCGGCACATTCCGAAGGAGTTCGACGACTACATCGCCAACCCCAAGGAAAACGGCTATCGCTCGCTGCACACCGCAGTGATCGGCCCCGAGGGCAAGGTACTGGAAGTGCAGATCCGTACCCATGCCATGCACGAGGAGGCCGAGCTGGGCGTCTGCGCCCACTGGAAATACAAGGGCACCGACGTCAAGTCCGGGTCCAACCACTACGAAGAGAAAATCTCCTGGCTGCGCCAGGTCCTCGAGTGGCATGAGGAGCTGGGTGACATCGGCGGCCTGGCCGAACAGCTGCGGGTCGATATCGAGCCGGACCGGGTCTATATCTTCACCCCCGACGGCCACGCCATCGACCTGCCCAAGGGCTCGACGCCGCTGGACTTCGCCTACCGGGTCCACACCGAGATCGGCCACAACTGCCGTGGCGCCAAGATCAACGGGCGGATCGTGCCGCTCAACTACAGCCTGCAGACCGGTGAACAGGTCGAGATCATCACCAGCAAGCACGGTACGCCGAGCCGCGACTGGCTGAACTCGAACCTGGGCTACATCACCACCTCGCGGGCACGGGCGAAAATCGTCCACTGGTTCAAGTTGCAGGCTCGCGACCAGAACGTCGCCGCTGGCAAGACCCTGCTCGAGCGTGAGCTCGGTCGCCTGGGCCTGCCGCAAGTGGATTTCGACAAGCTGGCCGAAAAAGCCAACATGAAAACCGCCGAGGACATGTTCGCCGCCCTCGGTGCCGGCGATCTGCGCCTGGCGCAGTTGGTCAACCTGGCCCAGCAACTGGTGGAGCCGGAGCGGGGCAACGAGCAACTGGAGCTGATCCCGCGCAAGGCCACCGGCTACAAGCCAGGCAAGCGCGGCGATATCCAGATCCAGGGCGTGGGCAACCTGATGACCCAGATGGCCGGCTGCTGCCAGCCATTGCCGGGGGATGCGATCGTCGGCTACATCACCCAGGGCCGTGGTGTGAGCATTCACCGCCAGGACTGTGCCTCGGTGCTGCAACTGTCCGGTCGCGAGCCGGAGCGGATCATCCAGGTCAGTTGGGGCCCGGTGCCGGTGCTCACCTACCCGGTGGACATCGTCATCCGCGCCTACGACCGATCCGGCCTGCTGCGTGACGTGTCCCAGGTGTTGCTGAACGAGCGGATCAACGTGCTGGCGGTCAACACCCGTTCGAACAAGGAAGACAACACCGCGCTGATGTCCCTGACCATCGAGATTCCGGGGCTGGATGCGCTGGGGCGGTTGTTGGGGCGGATTTCCCAGTTGCCGAACATCATCGAGACCCGGCGTAACCGGACGCCGGGGTGATCCCTAACCACTAATGTGGGAGAAAGCCTGTGGGAGCAAAGCTTGCTCGCGATAACGGTGGGTCAGCCTCTATATAGGTTGGGTCCACAGCCCCAATCGCGAGCAAGCTTTGCTCCCACAGGCTCTCTCACCACAGGCTGCTCCTATGGATTATTTCCCACAGGGCTTTGTGTGATGAGACGGATTTAATGTACAGCCTTGAAGACCTGCTCCACCTGATGAACCGCCTGCGGGACCCGCAGTACGGCTGCCCGTGGGATATCCAGCAAACCTACGCGACCATCGTCCCTCATACCCTGGAAGAAGCCTACGAAGTGGCCGATGCCATCGAGCGCGGCGACTTCGATCATTTGCAGGGCGAGTTGGGCGACCTGTTGTTCCAAGTGGTGTATTACAGCCAACTGGCCCGGGAAGAAAACCGCTTTGAGTTCGCCGGCGTGGTCGACAGCATCACCCGCAAGTTGATCCGCCGTCATCCCCATGTGTTTCCTACCGGTGACCTGTATGCGCCTGTGGATATCCCGCGCCTGAGCGAAGAGCAGGTCAAGCAGCGCTGGGAAGAAATCAAGGCAGAGGAGCGGGCCGAGAAAGCCGCTGCGCCCGAGCAGTTGTCGTTGCTCGACGATGTGCCGGGGGCGCTGCCGGCGTTGTCCCGTTCGGCGAAGTTGCAGAAGCGTGCGGCTCAGGTCGGTTTCGACTGGCCAGGCCCGTTGCCGGTGCTCGACAAAGTCCGGGAGGAATTGGACGAAGTGCTCGAAGCCATGGCCGACAACGATCCGGTGGCCATCAGCGACGAGATCGGCGATCTGCTGTTCAGCGTGGTGAATCTGGCTCGCCACCTCAAGGTCGACCCGGAAACCGCCCTGCGTGGCGCCAACGGAAAGTTCGAGCGGCGGTTCCGATTTATCGAACAGGCATTGCGCGACACCCACCGTCCCATGGAAGATTGCACCCTCGAAGAGTTGGACGCCTTGTGGGGCGAAGCCAAACGTCAGGAAAAGAATTTGCCCAGCTGTGGCTGAGGCCGTTGCCTAAGTGAGTAAGCACCATGAGCCTTTCCCTTCGCGACCAGTTGCTCAAAGCAGGGCTGGTCAACCAAAAGCAGGCCAAGCAGGTCGGCAAAGAGAAACAGAAGCAGCAACGCCTGGCCCATAAAGGCCAGATCGAACTGGATGACTCCCAGCAGCGTGCCGCCCAGCAAGCTTTGGCCGAGAAGGTCAAGCGCGACCAGGAACTCAACCGTCAGCAGCAGGAAAAGGTCGAGCAGAAAGCTCGGGCCGCGCAGATCAAGCAATTGATCGAGGTCTCGCGCCTGCCGAAGCTGACCACTGAGGACTATTACAACTTCGTCGACGACAAGAAGGTCAAGCGCATCTCGGTCAACACTCTGATGCGCAACAAGCTGAGCAGTGGCTCGCTGGCGATTGTCCACCATGCCGGCGGCTACGAAGTGATCCCGCGCGAGGCGGCCCTGAAGATCCAGGAACGCGACCCCCTGCGCATCGTCCAGCTCAACACCCAGACCGAAGAAGTGGATGCCGATGATCCGTACGCGGCGTATCAGATTCCTGATGATTTGATGTGGTAAGCAGGGCTGTAAGCTAAACGCACAACCTGGAGCATCTGCAGAGGTCTCCAGAAAAACTGTGGGAGCCTGTGGGAGCAAAGCTTGCTCGCGATAGCGCAGTATCAGGCAATATTTTTCTGTCTGACACAGTGCTATCGCGAGCAAGCTTTGCTCCCACAGGCACAAGTCCCATAGGGGTTTGTGTTGTTCAGGATTCTGCGGTCTCATGCGAGCGCTGCCGCTCCTCACACTCCAGCTCGGCCTTGTAGCTGTGGGCGTCCGTTTCGGAGTGGAACATCCCCACCAGTAAATCCTGTTGATGCACATCCCAGATCCGGATACCGGCGGCAATGCCTTCGTGGGACATGTGAGCGTCGTCGCGTTCAGTTACTTTCACAGTCATCTTGCAAGCTCCAATCTCTGTTATCTGCAGCAAGGCGTGTGCAGGACTTTGTTATAGATTTTGGTAGCGTGCTAAGTAAATGCTTCGGCGCGTTAAGAAATTTTCATGGAAAGCGCAGCAATCCTGCAGGCCAGGCAGTGCGCGGCATTCGGTCGCAGGTATTGTTCATGAAAAAGGTTTCATGTTGCAGCGGCAAGCCTTGAGGGAGCGCAAGCCCTCTGTGGGAGCGAGCTTGCTCGCGAAGAGGCCATCACAGTCAATGACAATCCCTCCCCCCAAAGCGGAGGGTCAAGCCGTCGCAACAGGACAAGCTCGACGATTGGCATGCCTGCAAGAGATTTTTTAGCGCACCTGTCAACTCTGACAGTTACCCCGTTCCCCAAAATCTTGTTTACTTCTATCCAGTGCGGCGCGACGGGATGTGTTTGGGTGATAGTCGACAGTGCTTAGTCTGTTTTCGAGATGAAACAGTCGTAGAAGTCCATGGCGGGTGGTAGTCAGAGGAGTTATATGATGAATCTTTCCAAAGTTATATTTGTTGGGTTTGTCGTTATATCCAGCTGGGTGGGGGGCTATTCAGTAATGGCTGCTGATACGCCAAAGGGGGTCGTTAAGTTTTCTGAGAGAGAAGGAGGGACAGGCGATTCCTGTAGTCTTCCTACTGATAAAGATGGCTATTATGATATGCAGTATTATGGATGTAAAAATGATCAGATGACTTACTTTCAACTTGATAATGTACCTTCGGCCACGACGATACGGTTTGAATCAGAAAGGTGCGACGGCTCTACGCAAGAGTGGAATTTCGAAATAAAAACCATTATTCATCCTATTACTACTCGTTGGGTTAACTTGGAGGAATTGAAAAGTATTCCAGAGGGCTCAGTTGCAGTGAGAGGGGTTGTGCTGGTAAAGAAAAAAACTAATACCTCTGTGCCGATTAAGGGGAAACTAAGTTGCGTTCGCACGAAACCTTCGGCGCAGCCATAAATAAATTAAATTTAAAATATATTGGCTTTAAAAAGGGCGTAAAGCGCAGATTTTTCATGACCTTCATCCGCATGGGTGAGGTTTATAAAAGTGGCCGTTGCTCCTCTATGCACTCGAACCTGTGGGGCGCGAGTTTGGAATCCGGGCAATAAAAAGCCCCGCATCGGCGGGGCTTGGTGTTATCGGTGTCGATCAACTGCCTTTCACAGCCTTGCCGTTGACCGTACCGTCCAGGAGCATGATGTTGTACTCCTTGCCGTCGGTCTCGACCTGTTGCAGGCGCACCAGCAGGTAGTCCCAGTCCTTGGCGAACCAGAGCACGGTGATGCGCTTGCTTTGTGTCGGGTCGCGCACGCGCTCGACCTTGATCGCATCGATCTGGCCGGCCTTGGTGTCGACTTTTTCCGAGCCCAGCACGCGGAAGTCATAGGTATCGACTTCGCCATCATCGACGACCTGATAGCTCATGCTTTTCTTGCCGGCCGCCACGTCGTGCTGCAGGGCCAACTGGTAAGTGGATTTATCGACCATGCCACGGTTGAGCGGCAGCTTGACCGCGTCACCGCGATCGGTGCCGGTGACCATCTTGGTGTTCCAGTCGAAGTCCAGGTCGGCCTTCTTGGCTTTGCCCAGGCCACCGCGTTCGAAGTGGTAGGACTGTGGCAGCAGCGTGTCCTTGTCCAGGGTCAGCGTGCTTTCTTCGGTCAGGCTGGCGATCATCATCGAAGCCTTGAAGCTCAGCTTCCAGGTGCCGTTGGCTTCCTTGGTCAGGCTGCGCTCGGCGGTGCCGCTCATGGGCAACTGTTTCCAGTCGGCGGTGTAGCTGGCGGAGAACGGTTGTAGTTCCGAAGCCTGTGCCAGGGGCAAGGCAAGCAGAGCGCAAGCGAAGAGCAGGGCGCGACGCATAAAATCTCCTAGTATCGAATCAAATGGCCGCTGGCGGCGAGCAACTGGCCGTCCAGTGAGGCTCCGCGATCGTCGAGGGTCAGCCTTCCTTCGGCAAACCAACGCACGGCCATCGGGTAGATCTGGTGCTCGCGGGCGTGAACCCGTTGCGCCAGGCTTTGCGGCGTGTCGTGCAACTCTACCGGTATTACTGCCTGTACGACCAGTGGTCCGCCATCGAGTTCCTCGGTGACAAAGTGCACAGAGCAGCCGTGCTCCGTGTCTCCGGCCTCCAGCGCCCGCTGGTGAGTGTGTAACCCTTTGTATTTGGGCAGCAGCGAGGGATGGATATTGAACAGGCGGCCCTGGTAGTGACGCACGAAGCCAGCGCTGAGGATGCGCATGAAGCCAGCGAGGACCACCAGTTGCGGATTGAAGGTGTCGATTTGCTCGATCAGCGCGGCGTCGAAGGCTTCGCGGCCCTCGAACGCCTTGTGATCCAGGACGCGGGTGTCGATACCCGCCTCTTTGGCGCGTTGCAGGCCGTAGGCATCGGCGCGGTTGGAAATCACCGCGCGGATACGGACCGGGCTGTCGCCGGTCCGTGTGCTGTCGATCAAGGCCTGCAAGTTACTGCCGGTGCCGGACAGCAGCACCACCACGTCACAGGTTGCGGACATCAGTGCGCCTTAAGGTTTTTCAGCTCGACCTGTGCAGCGCCTTCGGCCGCGATAGCGATCTGGCCGATGACCCAAGGCTGCTCGCCAGCTTCACGCAGTACGTTCAGGGCCGTCTCGACGTGCTCCTGGGCCACGCAGATGACCATGCCCACGCCGCAGTTCAGCACGCGGTGCATTTCGGTTTCATCGACATTGCCTTTCTCTTGCAGCCAGTCGAACACCGCCGGGCGGGTCCAGCTCGCTACGTCGACCACGGCCTGGGCGCCTTTTGGCAGCACGCGCGGGATGTTGTCCAGCAGGCCACCACCGGTGATGTGGGCCATGGCCTTGACGGCACCGGTGTCCTTGATCAGCTTGAGCAGCGGCTTGACGTAGATGCGGGTCGGGGCCATCAGCAGATCGGCCAGTGGCTTGCCGTCGAGCTGGGTGTTTTCGATGTCGGCACCCGAGACTTCGATGATCTTGCGGATCAGCGAGTAGCCGTTGGAGTGCGGGCCGGAGGACGGCAGGGCGAGCAGGGCATCGCCAGCGGCGACTTTCGAGCCGTCGATGATCTCGGCCTTTTCCACGACGCCGACGCAGAAGCCGGCCAGGTCGTAGTCTTCGCCTTCGTACATGCCAGGCATTTCAGCGGTTTCGCCGCCGACCAGGGAGCAGCCGGACAGCTCACAGCCAGCGCCGATGCCGGTCACGACCTGGGCGGCGGTGTCGACGTTCAGTTTGCCGGTGGCGTAGTAGTCGAGGAAGAACAGCGGCTCGGCGCCGCAGACCACCAGGTCGTTCACGCACATGGCCACCAGGTCGATGCCGATGCTGTCGTGCTTGTTCAGGTTCAGGGCCAGGCGCAGCTTGGTGCCGACGCCGTCGGTGCCCGAGACCAGGACCGGTTGCTTGTAGCCGGCCGGGATCTCGCAGAGGGCGCCGAAACCGCCCAGGCCGCCCATGACTTCCGGACGCGCAGTGCGCTTGGCGACGCTCTTGATGCGTTCGACCAATGCTTCACCGGCGTCGATGTCTACACCGGCGTCCTTGTAGCTCAGGGAGGGTTGCTTGCTCATGATCCAGGCCTTTAGGGGGGGATTTCTGGGTAACGACCGACGCCGGGGCCATTGAATAACCGTTGTACGAATTATTCCGGGAGCCCAGCCATTGCCGGTCTGCGAAGGCGCGCGATTTTATCAGGCTTGAGGGGCAGCGGCCATCCTCGCGCCGACGGGCAGGGACATATCCACGGAAAAAAACCGATATTTCTTATATTGGTACTGCGTAGCGCGTCTGTATAAGGTGTAGCGGTAACCGGTTATGGTGATGACCGTGCGAAACTTCCACCGGGTGTGTGAATGTTTTGCCGGGTGCTGTGGTCACAGCCATGCTCAATCTTCTTCACACGGCCTGTTCCAGCCGTTATGTCCGGGAATCTTCCATGCGTTTGTTCAAATTCTTGTCCGTGAGCTGCTTGTCGCTGATCAGCCTGGCGAGCCATGCCGAAACCGTCAATGGCCTCTATCAGGTGCTCGAACCGGTCAGCAACCAGACCCCGGAGGAGCGTAACCAGGCGACCCTGCGCGCCCTGGACACTCTGGTGCTGCGCCTGACCGGCGACGCCAAGGCTGCCCAGAATCCTGGTCTGGCGGCGATCCGCAAGGACCCGCAACAGATCATTCTTCAATATGGCTACGACGCCGGCCCGCCGGAAAGCCTCAAGGTGGACTTCGACCCGGCGAGTACCGACCGGGCATTGCGCTCGGCAGGCTTGTCGCTGTGGAGCGCGAACCGGCCATCGATCCTGGGCTGGTGGCTGAACGACTCTGCCGAGGGCTCCAGCCTGGTGGGCGATGGCCAGGCCAGCGCCACGCCATTGCGGCGTGCCGCCCAGCATCGGGGGCTGGCATTGCACCTGCCGCTGGCGGACTTGAGCGAGCAGATCGTTGCCACCGCACCCAACCTGGAAGGCAGCGACCCGGCGCCTTTGCGCGATGCCTCGGAGCGTTACGCGACAGACGCTTTGCTGGCGGTCCATGCCAAGGAAGAGGGTGGACAGTGGCACGGCACCTGGCGCCTGTGGCTGGGCGATCAGCGTGAGCAGGGCACTGCCCAGGGCGCCGATCCGGCCGCACTGGCTGACGCGGTGATGCTGGCGGTGAACCAGCGCCTGGCGCCACGCTTCGTTGCCAAGCCGGGCGTGGCGACTGAACAGTTGCTGGAGGTGCAGGGCATGAACCTTGAGCGGTATGCGGCGCTTGGGCGTTTACTCGAACCATTTGGCGGGCAGTTGCAGCGGGTCGAAGGCGACCGGATCGTCTATCGGGTCAACGGCAGTGCCGAACAACTGAAGGCGCAGTTGGCCCTGGCGAAACTGCAGGAGATCCCGCCCGGCGAGGCCGTCGCGCCAGTGCCAGTGGCGCCGCCCGCCGCCGATGGCTTGGCCCCGGTTGCAGCACCTGTGCCGGCGCCGGCAGCCAATCTGCGGTTCCGCTGGTAGGTTTTCTTTCTTTATATAGCTAGGAGTGGTTCATGGTCGATACGCGGCGTTGGTTCTGGTTGGGCGGGGTTGCCCTGCTGATTGCGCTTATCTATTTGCTGCATCCGATCCTGACGCCGTTCCTGGTTGCGCTGCTGCTGGCCTATCTGTTCGACCCGGTGGTGGATCGCCTGGAAAAACTCGGCCTGTCGCGAACCTGGGGCGTTGTGGCGGTGTTTGCGTTGTTCACCTTGATTGTGGGCGCACTGTTGCTGGTGCTGATCCCGATGCTCGCCAAGCAACTGTTGCGCCTGTACGAATTGGCGCCGCAGATGCTCGATTGGTTGCAGCACAGCGCGGTGCCGTGGGTGCAGTCGAAGCTGGGGTTGGCGGACGGTTTCTGGAAGTTTGACAAGGTCAAGGCGGCTATCAGCGAGCACATGGGCCAGACCACCGACATCGTCGGCGTGGTGTTGAGCCAGGCCACGGCCTCGGGCCTGGCGTTGATCGGCTGGCTGGCGAATCTGGTGCTGATTCCAGTGGTGGCCTTCTATCTGCTGCGGGACTGGGATCTGATGATGGCGAAGATTCGCAGCCTGCTGCCGCGTCATCGTGAAGAACGCATCATGACCCTGACCGGCGAATGCCACGAAGTGTTGGGGGCGTTTGTGCGCGGGCAACTGCTGGTGATGGTGGCCCTGGGTTTCATCTATGCGGCAGGCCTGATGTTGGTGGGACTGGAGCTGGGGCTGTTGATCGGCCTGATCGCCGGCCTGGCCGCCATCGTGCCGTACATGGGTTTTGTGATTGGTATTGGCGCGGCATTGATCGCCGGATTGTTCCAGTTCGGCGGCGACCTGTACCCGATGGTGGGCATCGTCGCGGTGTTCATGGTCGGTCAGGCCCTGGAGGGCATGGTGCTGACGCCGCTGCTGGTGGGCGATCGTATTGGCCTGCATCCGGTGGCGGTGATCTTCGCGATCCTGGCGGGGGGCGAGTTGTTCGGCTTCACCGGGATCCTGCTGGCGCTGCCGGTGGCGGCGGTGATCATGGTGCTGGTGCGTCATATGCACGATTTGTACAAGGATTCGGACATCTATAGCGGCGCCGAAGACCCTGATCTGTAGGGCGAATGTCGGGCGGAGCGTCAGGGAAACCGCCGCTCCGCTGTCTTACCGCTGCAAACCTTTGATTTTGCTCGTGGTCCGGCGCATTGTGCGGTCCGCGCCACGGGTATAAACTTTGCGCACTTTACACAGAGGCCACTAACGGTTCCCGAGGAACTGTTCAGTCAGCATGAAACCGATTCAGCTGCCCCTAGGTGTGCGTCTGCGTGATGACGCCACCTTTATCAATTACTACCCAGGCGCCAATGCCGCTGCACTCGGCTATGTCGAGCGGCTTTGCGAAGCCGACGCCGGCTGGACCGAAAGCCTGATCTATCTGTGGGGCAAGGACGGGGTAGGGCGCACGCATCTGTTGCAGGCCGCGTGCCTGCGGTTCGAGCAATTGGGCGAACCTGCGGTGTACCTGCCGTTGGCCGAGTTGCTCGATCGCGGCGTTGAAATCCTCGACAACCTTGAGCAGTACGAACTGGTCTGCCTGGACGATCTCCAGGCCGTGGCCGGCAAGGCTGACTGGGAAGAAGCGCTGTTTCATCTGTTCAATCGGTTGCGCGACAGCGGTCGGCGCTTGCTGATCGCCGCGTCGACGTCGCCACGGGAGCTGCCGGTGAAGCTGGCGGACCTCAAGTCCCGTCTCACCCTGGCGCTGATTTTCCAGATGCGCCCGCTGTCCGACGAAGACAAACTTCGTGCCTTGCAGCTGCGCGCGTCCCGGCGTGGCCTGCACCTGACCGACGAAGTCGGGCATTTCATCCTCACCCGGGGCACCCGCAGCATGAGCGCGTTGTTCGAACTGCTCGAACGCCTCGACCAGGCCTCACTCCAGGCCCAGCGCAAGCTGACTATTCCTTTTTTGAAAGAAACTTTGGGCTGGTAGAACCGTTGCAAATAGTGGCTCTTGGCCTGCTCTGGGCGCGGCGAAACCCGCGGTCCTGCTGGGCTGCAGGCCACGTGACGTTCAAAATGGGCTTAAGCGCTTAGATGTAAACGTAAAACCGAGAAGTCACATTTGCATCGATTGAATTTGCAAATGAGGTTGATAGAAGGCATAGTCTCGCCATCTTTACTACTTCAGCCACGGTCGTGCCCATGCTAAATCGCTTCGCACCCCTCGTGCCTCTCGCACTTGTTACCCTGTTGTTTGGTTGCGCTGCCCACTCTCCAGTGACCCAGCAAGCGCCACAACCTCAGGTCAAGAACTCCGTTACCGCCCAGTCTTCCTCCGTTGCGTTCCAGGAAGAAATGGCCTCCGACAAAGAGCTCGCAGCCTTCGCCGGCAGCAAGCCTTACCAGCTTCCAGTGCTGGCTGACAGCATCCTGGAACGCGGGATGTCGTTGATCGGTACCCGCTACCGTTTTGGTGGTACCTCTGAAGCCGGCTTCGATTGCAGCGGTTTCATCGGTTATCTGTTCCGCGAAGAGGCCGGCATGAACCTGCCGCGTTCCACTCGCGAAATGATCAACGTGAACGCCCCACTGGTGGCTCGCAACCAACTTGAACCCGGTGACCTGCTGTTCTTCAGCACCAACGGTCGTCGCGGTCGTGTCAGCCACGCCGGTATCTACCTGGGCGACAACCAGTTCATCCATTCCAGCAGCCGCCGCAGCGGTGGCGTGCGGATCGACAGCCTGGGCGACAGCTACTGGAACAAAACCTTCATCGAAGCCAAGCGCGCCCTCGCCATGGCACCGACTGTGGTCACTGCCCGCAAGTAAGCACACAGTTTGTAAGGCAAACTTAAAGTCTTACTTGAAGTTTGCCATATAGTCGCTAGAATCCTGATCATTGTTTGATGGCAATCCGCCTGCGTACTCCGCAGGCGGATTTGTTTTCATGCCCACGGCAGAAAAGCCGCATCCAGATCAGGATTGTTCTGCATATGTCGACGTCGGCCCGCCTCGCTCTCATGTTCCTCGCCGCGCTGCTCAGCGCGTGCGCCAGCCGCACTCCACCGCCGCCTGCTCCAGTGCGGGCTCCGGTGGTCTTTGCTCCCGCGCAACCCTTTTCCCCGGCCGCCGAAGATGTGCTCTTCCGGGCGCTTGGCCTGGTGGGCACGCCTTATCGCTGGGGTGGTAACACGCCGGATTCGGGTTTTGATTGCAGTGGCCTGATTGGCTATGTGTACCGCGACGCTGCGGGCATTTCCCTGCCGCGTTCCACCCGCGAGATGATCGGCATGCGCGCCCCGGATGTCGGCAAGGAAGCCTTGCAGACCGGCGATTTGATTTTCTTTGCCACCAAC
Organism: Pseudomonas sp. KB_12; assembly: GCF_052114545.1. Taxonomy (NCBI): domain Bacteria; kingdom Pseudomonadati; phylum Pseudomonadota; class Gammaproteobacteria; order Pseudomonadales; family Pseudomonadaceae; genus Pseudomonas; species Pseudomonas sp. KB_12. Next base: position 57,663 of record NZ_JBFREY010000027.1, read on the forward strand.
GGCGGCGCCCAGGTCAGCCATGCCGGTATCTATGTCGGTGAGGGGCGTTTTGTTCACGCGCCGGCCACGGGTGGCACGGTCAAGCTCGATAGCCTGTCCAAGGCTTATTGGCAGAGGGCTTACCTGGGCGCCAAGCGTGTGCTGCAGCCGGAGCATCTGGCGCGTAATCCCTGACGATTAAGAAGATCGACTCTGCTGGAGTGGCTCTTGTGGCGAGGGAGCTTGCTCCCGCTCGGTTGCGCAGCAACCGCAAAAGGCTTGGGGCTGCTGCGCAGCCCAGCGGGAGCAAGCTCCCTCGCCACGGTTCGGTTCCAGTCCTTAGTTCTTCGAAACACGCCAGATCTTGTTCCCGACATCATCAGCCACCAACAATCCCCCCTGCTTGTCGATCACCACGCCCACTGGCCGGCCCTGGGCTTTTTCGTCGGCGTTGAGGAAGCCGGTCAGCACATCCACGGGTTGCCCCGCCGGCTTGCCGCCGTTGAACGGTACGAAAATCACTTTATAACCACTGTGGGGTTTGCGGTTCCAGGAGCCGTGCTGGCCGATGAAAGCCCCTTCGGTAAACGGTGCAGGCAAGCTGCTGCCCTCGGCGAAGGTCAGGCCCAATGAGGCGGTGTGAGGGCCGACGGCGTAGTCCGGGGCGATGGCCTTGGCCACCAGGGCCGGGTTCTGTGGTTCGACCCGGATATCGACGTTCTGCCCGTAGTAGCTGTAGGGCCAGCCATAGAAGGCCCCGTCCTTGACCGACGTGATGTAGTCCGGCACCAGGTCGCTGCCGATCTCATCCCGTTCGTTCACCGCCGTCCAGAGTGCGCCGCTACGGGGTTCCCAGGCCAGGCCGTTGGGGTTGCGCAAGCCCGAGGCGAAGATGCGGTGATTGCCGCTGGCGCGGTCCACTTCCCAGATGGCGGCGCGACCTTCTTCCGCCTCCATGCCGTTTTCCGCGACATTACTGTTCGAACCGGTGGTGACGTACAACTTGCTGCCGTCGCGGCTGGCAATCACGTTCTTGGTCCAGTGATGGTTGAGTGTGCCGCCGGGCAGATCGACGACCTTGGTCGGCTGCGCCTGGATTTGCGTGTCACCGTCCTTGTAGGGGAAGCGGATCAGCCGGTCGGTATCGGCCACGTAGAGGTCATTGCCGACCAGGGTCATGCCGAACGGCGAGTTGAGGTTTTCCAGGAACACCGTGCGGGTTTCGGCGATGCCGTCGTGATTGGCGTCGCGCAACAGGGTGATGCGATTGGGGCTGGGTACGCCTGCGCCGGCGCGGCCCATGACTTTTTTCATCACCCAGCCCCGGATGCCCTTGGCGTCGTCCGGCTTGGGCGGGGCGTTGGTTTCGGCCACCAGCACATCACCATTGGGCAGCACATAGAGCCAGCGCGGATGGTCCAGTCCTTCAGCGAATGCATCCACTTGCAGGCCCGGGGCCGGGGTTGGCTTGGCGCCTTGCGGCCAGCCGACGGCTTCGGCGATGTTGACGGTGGGGATCAGGGTCTTGTTCGGTTCGGGCAGTTTCGGCGCAGGGCCGGTGCCGTCGGACACTTGCAAGGTGGACGACTCGCCACAAGCGACAAGTCCGGCGGCAAGGGCGACGATCAGGAGGTGGGGGGGCTTGAGCATGCTGGCTTCCCTATAAATGCATGTAGTTATTCATAGAGGAGCGTAGACGCGCGATGGTTCAACCGTGGGTAGGCCTGTCAGCCAGGCAGTATCTGGATTTTGTGCATGCTGAAAATCCAGTGTGGGAGCGAGCTTGCTCGCGATGGCGGTGTATCAGCCTGTGTTGATGTTGACTGGCACACCGCTATCGCGAGCAAGCTCGCTCCCACAGTTTCTTCCACAGTTCCCAGTGTGCAATGAATCAACCGTGGGCCTGCTTGAACAGCACCGCGATGCCAGGATGGTAATGCCCGGCTTCGTTGCGCAACTTGCGGTAGGCGTAAGGGAAGTACCAGGCCACGGCGCAGGTGTTTTCCTTCTGCAGGTCGTCGATCATGTCCTGCAATTCTTCGGGCGTGGCGCTTTGCTGGGCTTTTTGCGGCGAGACGAACAGGCAGCCCAGCTTCAGATCGCTGGCGTAGCTGATGCGCTTGGCATCGCTGGTGGCTTCCAGCAGCGGCTGGGTCAGGTTCAGGTTGCTGACCTTGGGCCAGCGCTGGGTGGCCTGGATGAAGGCGCGCTCCTCGGTGCTGGCGATGAACAGATCGGCGCTGACGTTGCGTTCGCCTTCTTCATTCTGCTTGCGGGTCGGGGCGTTCTGCAGCGTGACCATCTCGGCCATCCAGGCTGCGGCCGAGAGCAAGCCGAGGTTGGCTTTTTCATCGAACCAATAAGGCGTGTCGTTATCGCCACGCACCGCGTTGTAGCGGTCGATACAGTCAAACCAGCGTTCCAGCGCCGGGCGCAGGAATTCCAGTTTTGGATTGCTGATGATCATCCCTTGCATGCTTTTGCCCTCTTGTTCTTGTGATATCGGGTCGTAATGTCGCTTTGATATCACTTGCCGCAGAATCCCACAAGATTGCCGTCATTTTATTGATCGGCGCCAATGATCGCCCCGACAGGCGGCTTTAATTGACGCTCCACCCCCAACCCTCTAACCTTCGCCGCTTGTTTCAGGTGCTCTGTGGCTGTGGTCGACAGAGTGAAACAGGGAAGCCGGTGAGTGCACACGAACCCGGCGCTGCCCCCGCAACGGTAAATGAGTCAACGCTGTGCTCAAGCCACTGTGTCGCCAGACATGGGAAGGCGCACAGACCGGCATTGCGCCGCTCATGAGCCCGGAGACCGGCCTGATTCATCCAACGGCATCACGGTGGGCGATGCCAGGCTTGTTGCCGTCTTTTTTTGTGCCCGCCCGCCGTTATCCAATCCCAACGGAGGCTTCCCCATGACCGACTCCCCCACGATCGATGCATCCGATCGCGACGAACGCCACCTGGCGCGCATGCTGCGCAAGAAAGCCGTGATCGACGAGCGCATCGCCAACTCGCCGAATGAATGCGGCTTGTTGCTGGTGCTGACGGGCAACGGCAAGGGCAAGAGCAGCTCGGCGTTCGGCATGCTGGCCCGGGCCATGGGCCACGGCATGCAGTGCGGCGTGGTGCAGTTCATCAAGGGGCGCAACAGTACCGGTGAAGAGCTGTTCTTGCGCCGCTTCCCGGAGCAGGTGCGCTTTCACGTCATGGGTGAAGGCTTCACCTGGGAAACCCAGGATCGCCAGCGCGACATCGCCGCCGCCGAAGCCGCCTGGGCGGTATCGCGCCAGTTGCTCAGCGATCCGTCCATCGGCCTGGTGGTGCTCGACGAGTTGAACATAGCCCTCAAGCACGGTTACCTCGACCTCGATCAGGTGCTGAGCGATCTGCAGGCCCGCCCACCGATGCAGCATGTGGTGGTGACCGGTCGTGGGGCCAAGCCCGAGATGATCGAGCTGGCCGACACCGTGACTGAAATGGGCATGATCAAGCACGCGTTCCAGGCGGGTATCAAGGCGCAGAAAGGCGTCGAACTGTGAGCGATCCCGCCATGACCCGCCGCCGCTGTCCGGCGGTGCTGATCGCAGCGCCGGCCTCGGGCCAAGGCAAGACCACCGTCACTGCGGCGCTGGCCCGGTTGCATCGCAACCAGGGACGCAAGGTGCGTGTATTCAAATGCGGCCCGGATTTTCTCGACCCGATGATCCTGGAGCGGGCCAGTGGCGCGCCGGTCTATCAATTGGACATGTGGATGGTCGGTGAGCAGGAAAGTCGCCGACTGTTGTGGGAAGCCGCTGCCGAAGCGGACCTGATCCTGATCGAAGGGGTCATGGGGCTGTTCGACGGCACCCCGTCGAGCGCCGACCTGGCGCGGCATTTTGGCGTGCCGGTGTTGGCGGTGATCGATGGCACGGCCATGGCCCAGACTTTCGGCGCCCTGGCCCTGGGCCTGGCGCGTTATCAACCGGACCTGCCGTTCGCCGGGGTCTTGGCCAACCGGGTCGGCACCTTGCGCCACGCGCAATTGCTCGAAGGCAGCCTGACCGAAGGCCTGCGCTGGTACGGCGCGCTGTCTCGGGAAACCGGCATCGAATTGCCCAGTCGTCATCTCGGGTTGGTCCAGGCCAGCGAGTTGAACGACTTGGACGCGCGCCTCGACGTGGCCGCCGAGGCCCTGGCCGGCAGTTGCGAAGTGGCGCTGCCGCCAGCGGTGGAGTTCGCCGCGCCTGAGGTGATCACCGTTGAGCCGTGGCTCGCCGGGGTGCGCATTGCTGTGGCCCGTGACGAAGCGTTTGCCTTCACCTATGGCGCCAGCCTTGATCTGCTGCGGGCCATGGGCGCGCAGTTGTGTTTCTTTTCGCCGATTCATGACAGCGAACTGCCCGAGGCGGACAGCCTTTATTTGCCTGGCGGTTATCCGGAACTGCACCACGTTGCGTTGGCTGGGAACGCGCCGATGCTGGCAGCGATCCGTGCTCACCAGGCCGCCGACAAACCGTTGCTCGCCGAATGCGGCGGCATGTTGTATCTGCTCGATTCATTGACCGATGTCGAAGGCGTGCGCGCCGAACTGCTGGGTTTGCTGGCCGGTGATGCGCAGATGCAAAAGCGCCTGGCAGCCCTGGCGCTGCAAGCGGTGGATTTGCCGGAAGGCACCTTGCGTGGGCATACCTATCATCATTCCCTGACCAGCACCGAGCTTGAACCGATTGCCCGTGGCCATAGCCCCAATGGCGGGCGCGGGGCGGAAGCGGTGTTCCGGCAGGGGCGGATGACGGCTTCCTATGTTCATTTTTATTTCCCGTCCAATCCCAAGGCGATTGCTGCGTTGTTTGCGCCTGATCCTGAGACCGCTATCGCGAGCAAGCTCGTTCCCACAGGGGACCCCGTGATCTCAAGTGCAACGCTAGCCAATGTGGGAGCGAGCTTGCTCGCGAAGAGGCCATGACCGACACCGCTTTCTCCCAGGCCGAACGCGACGCTATCTACCGCGTCATCGCCGAACGCCGCGACATGCGCCACTTCAGCGGTGGCACGGTTGAGCCGGCCTTGCTGCGCCGCCTGCTGGAAGCCGCGCACCAGGCCCCCAGCGTCGGCCTCATGCAACCATGGCGCTTCATCCGCATCAGTGACCGCGCCTTGCGTGGACAGATCCGCGAACTGGTGGAGCAGGAACGCATTCGCACCGCCGAGGCCCTGGGTGAGCGCAGCGATGAATTCATGAAGCTCAAGGTCGAAGGGGTCGACGACTGCGCCGAAGTGCTGGTGGCGGCGTTGATGGAAGATCGTGAGCGGCACATCTTCGGTCGCCGGACCTTGCCGGAAATGGACCTGGCCTCGCTGTCCTGCGCGATCCAGAACCTGTGGCTGGCTTCCCGCGCCGAAGGGCTGGGGATGGGCTGGGTGTCGCTGTTCGAACCCCAGGCCCTGGCCGACCTGCTGGGCCTACCCGCTGGGGCCAAGCCGCTGGCGATCCTCTGCTTGGGCCCGGTCGAGGGTTTTTACCCGGCGCCGATGCTCGCCCTGGAAGGGTGGGCGCAACCGCGTCCGCTCAATGAACTGCTGTATGAAAACCATTGGGGAGTGAGCCCATGAGTGTGGCGTTGCTCAGTGCCGCCGCAGTGGCGCTGGATGCATTGCTGGGCGAGCCCCGACGCTGGCATCCGCTGGTGGCGTTCGGCGGTTTTGCCGATCGCATCGAACAACGTTTCAATTCCGGCGGACGTGGTTGGCGCAGCCATGGGGTGACGGCGTGGATCATTGCCGTGGTGCCGTTGACCTTGCTCGCCACGGCCCTTTCGTGGGCGCCAATGGTGGGCTGGCTGGTGGAGATCCTCGCCTTGTACTGTGCCCTCGGCCTGCGCAGTCTCGGTGAACATGTCGAGCCGGTGGCGCGGGCGTTGCGCAGCGGCGATCTGGAGGAGGCGCGCAAGCGTGTCGGCTATCTGGTCAGCCGCGAAACGGCTGAGCTGGATGAAACCGCCGTGGCCCGCGCCGCCACCGAATCGGTGCTGGAAAATGGCAGCGACGCGGTGTTCGCCGCGTTGTTCTGGTTCGCCGTGGCCGGCGCGCCCGGCGTGGTGTTGTATCGCCTGAGCAATACCCTCGACGCCATGTGGGGTTATCGCAACGAACGCTTCGAGCGCTTCGGCTGGGCGGCGGCAAAAATCGACGATGTGCTCAACTATATTCCGGCGCGCCTGGTGGCATTGACCTACGCGCTGCTCGGCAAAACCCGTCTGGCGCTCAAGTGCTGGCGCACCCAGGGGCCGACCTGGGACAGCCCCAACGCCGGACCAGTGATGGCCGCCGGTGCCGGAGCGCTGGGTGTCGAGCTGGGCGGGGCGGCGGTTTACCACGGCGAACTGCATCAACGTCCAGCGCTGGGCGAGGGCGTGCCGGCGAGTGCCGACGCCATTGATCGCGGCTGGCAATTGGTCCAGCGCGGCGTATGGTTATGGCTGCTGATTCTCTGCCTGGGAGCTGAGTTTTATGCTTGAGCACGGTGGCCGTTTGCGCAACGCAGCCCGGCAATACGGCATTGCCGAAGCGGATTGGCTCGACTTGTCCAGCGGTCTGGCGCCTTGGCCGTTCGACGTCCCGGCGATTCCCCTGCGGGCCTGGGCGCGCCTGCCGGAAACCGATGACGGCTTGGAACAGGCCGCCTGCGATTATTACGGCGCGCTGAATGTGCTACCGGTGGCCGGTTCGCAGATGGCGATCCAGCTGTTGCCGCGCCTGCGCCGGGCCGGCAAGGTCGGTGTCTTGTCGCCCTGTTACGCCGAGCACGCCGAAGCCTGGCGCCGCAGCGGCTACATCGTTCGCGAAGTGCTGGAGTCGGAGGTGGATTTCTTTCTCGACAGCCTCGACGTGCTGGTGGTGGTCAATCCGAACAATCCCACGGGCCTGAGCCTGGCGCCCGAGCGCTTGCTGGACTGGCATGCGCGCCTGGCCCAGCGCGGTGGCTGGCTGGTGGTGGATGAGGCCTTCATGGACGTCACGCCGGCGCTGAGCCTGGCGGCGCACACCCATCTGGTCGGGTTGATCGTGCTGCGCTCGTTCGGCAAGTTCTTTGGCCTGGCCGGGGTTCGCCTGGGGTTTGTATTGGCCGAGCGCCGCTTGCTCAAGTTGCTCGCCGAACAGGTCGGGCCGTGGGTCGTCAGCGGGCCGACCCGGGTGCTGGGCCAGGCGTGCCTGCTGGACACTGATGCCCACGCCTACCAGCGCCAACGCTGCGAAGCCACCAGCCAACGCCTGGCGCTGATGCTCGAACGCCACGGCTTCAAGCCGCAGGGCGGCTGCGGGTTGTTCCAATGGCTGGTCACCGAACACGCCCTGGGGCTTCATGATTTCATGGCCCATCGCGGCATTCTCCTGCGCTTGTTTACCAACACCAGCAGCCTGCGCTTCGGGCTACCGGCCGATGACAGCGAATTCCTGCGCCTCGAACGGGCCTTAGAGGCCTACGCCAAGGACACCCGATGACCACAGTGATGGTGCAGGGCACCACGTCCGATGCCGGCAAAAGTACCTTGGTCACGGCTTTATGCCGCTGGGTCCGACGCCAGGGTGTAAGCGTGGTGCCGTTCAAGCCGCAGAACATGGCCCTCAACAGCGCCGTGACGGCCGACGGCGGCGAAATCGGTCGCGCCCAGGCGGTGCAGGCCCAGGCGGCGGGGCTGGAGCCGCACACCGACATGAACCCGGTGCTGCTCAAGCCCAACAGCGACACCGGCGCCCAGGTGATCATCCATGGCCGTGCCGTGACCACCATGAATGCCGTGGCCTATCACGATTACAAAACCATCGCGATGCAAGCCGTGCTGGCCTCCCACGCGCGCTTGAGCGCGGCCTATCCGGTGGTGATGGTGGAGGGCGCCGGCTCGCCGGCCGAGATCAACCTGCGCGCGGGTGACATTGCCAACATGGGCTTTGCCGAGGCGGTGGATTGCCCGGTGCTGCTGATCGCCGATATCAATCGTGGCGGGGTGTTCGCTCATCTGGTCGGTACCCTGGAGTTGCTTTCGCCCAGCGAACAGGCGCGGGTCAAGGGCTTCATCATCAACCGTTTTCGCGGTGACATCGCCTTGCTGCAACCGGGCCTGGACTGGCTGGAAGCGCGCACCGGCAAACCGGTGATCGGCGTGTTGCCGTACGTGATGGACCTGCACCTGGAAGCCGAGGACGGCCTCGACCAGCGCCAAACCGACAAGGCTGAACAGGTGCTCAAGGTGGTGGTGCCGGTGTTGCCGCGCATCAGCAACCACACTGATTTCGATCCACTGCGCCTGCATCCTCAGGTCGACTTGCAATTCATCGGCCCCGGCCAGCCCATCCCGGCGGCCGACCTGATCATCCTGCCCGGTTCGAAAAGCGTGCGCAGCGACCTGGCCTACTTGCGCGCCAACGGTTGGGCAACGGCGATCAATCGTCACCTGCGCTACGGTGGAAAGCTGCTGGGCATCTGCGGTGGTTTGCAGATGCTCGGCCAGCAGGTCCACGACCCGTCGGGGCTCGAAGGCGCGGCCGGTTCCAGTGCCGGGCTGGGCCTGCTGGATTTCGAAACGACCCTGGAACACGAGAAGCAATTGCGCAATGTGCGCGGGCGACTGGCCTTGGAAGAGGCTGAGGTCAGCGGCTACGAGATCCACGCGGGCGTGACCACTGGCTCGGCCCTGGAAAACCCCGCAGTGCATCTGGAGGATGGCCGTTGCGACGGTGCCCAGAGTCTCGACGGGCAGGTGTTCGGCACTTACCTGCATGGGCTCTTTGAATCGCCGGCGGCCAGTAGCGCGTTGTTGCGCTGGGCCGGGTTGCAGGATGTGCAGGCGGTGGATTACCACGGGTTGCGCGAGCGGGACATCGAGCGGTTGGCGGATCTGGTGGAACAGCATTTGGATACTCGGTTGTTGCGTGAACTCTGTGGGATTTGAGGTGGCTGTACCGGCCCCTTCGCGAGCAAGCTCGCTCCCACTTTGGATCTCTGATGATCACCGAATTCATGTACACCCTGGATCAACTGTGGGAGCGAGCTTGCTCGCGAAGAGGCCAGTCGCCACACCGTCAAATAAAAGGTAATGACCCATGCTGCAACTGATCCTCGGCGGCGCCCGCTCCGGCAAGAGTCGCCTGGCGGAAAAACTCGCCACAGACACCCAATTGCCAGTGACCTACATCGCCACCAGCCAACCCCTGGATGGCGAGATGACCGCGCGCGTCGCGCAACACCGCGCGCGGCGCCCGACCGAATGGGCGCTAGTGGAAGAACCCCTGGCCCTGGCGCGGGTGCTACGGGAAAACGCCGCCCCCGGGCAATGCCTGCTGGTGGATTGCCTGACCCTGTGGCTGACCAACCTGCTGATGCTCGACGACCCCGAGCAACTGAACGCCGAACGCGAGGCGCTGCTGGACTGCCTGGCCACGCTGCCCGGGGACATCATTTTTGTCAGCAACGAGACCGGCATGGGTGTCGTGCCGCTGGGCGAGCTGACTCGCCGTTACGTCGATGAAGCCGGTTGGCTGCATCAAGCCTTGGCCGAACGTTGTCAGCGCGTCGTGCTGACCGTCGCCGGCCTGCCCCTGACTCTCAAAGGTACTGCGTTATGAATCATTGCTGGTGGCTGGACCCGTGCAAGCCCGTCGATAACCAGGCTCTGGAGCAGGCCACGGCCCGTCAGCAACAACTGACCAAGCCGGCGGGTTCCCTGGGCCGGCTGGAGTCGGTGGCGGTGCAACTGGCCGGCCTGCAAGGGCAGGTCAAACCGAGCCTCGATCAGCTATGGATCGCGATTTTTGCCGGTGACCATGGTGTGGTCGCCGAAGGCGTATCGGCCTATCCCCAGGAAGTCACCGGGCAGATGCTGCTCAACTTCGTCAGCGGCGGCGCGGCCATCAGCGTCCTGGCGCGGCAACTGGGCGCGTCGCTGGAAGTGGTGGACCTGGGCACCGTCACGCCTTCGCTGGACCTGCCCGGCGTACGGCACCTGAACGTCGGGCCGGGCACGGCGAATTTTGTCCAGGGCCCAGCCATGACGGTGAGCGAGGGCGAGCAGGCCCTGCAAGCTGGGCGCGACAGCGTGGCGCGTGCGGTCGCGGCCGGGACGCACTTGTTCATTGGTGGCGAGATGGGCATCGGCAACACCACGGCCGCCAGCGCCCTGGCCTGCGCCTTGCTCGAATGCCCGGTGGCGCATCTGGTGGGGCCGGGTACCGGGTTGGACGCGGCGGGTGTCAGCCGCAAGGCCCAGGTGATCGAACGGGCCCTGGCGCTGCACGCGGCCCAGGGCCACGACCCGTTGCAGACCCTGTTCAACCTCGGCGGTTTTGAAATCGCCGCGTTGGTCGGTGCGTACCTGGCCTGCGCCCAGCAGGGCGTCGCGGTGTTGGTGGATGGCTTCATCTGCAGCGTTGCGGCCCTGGTGGCGGTGCGGATCAATCCCGCGTGCCGGCCATGGTTGCTGTTCGGCCATCGTGGCGCCGAGCCGGGCCATCGCCACGTGCTGGAAACCCTCGGCGCCGAACCGCTGCTGGATTTGGGCCTGCGCCTGGGCGAGGGCAGTGGCGCGGCGTTGGCAGTGCCGCTGTTGCGCCTGGCCTGTGACCTTCACGGGCAAATGGCGACGTTTGCCGAAGCGGCCGTGGCGGATCGCCCGGCATGACCTTGCGCCTGGACCTGCTGCGTCACGGCGAAACCGAGCTGGGCGGTGGCTTGCGCGGCAGCCTCGACGATGCCTTGACGGCCAGGGGCTGGGAGCAGATGCACACGGCTGTCGAGCAAGGCGGCCCCTGGGATCGCCTGGTGAGTTCGCCGTTGCAGCGTTGCGCCCGCTTTGCCGAGCAACTGGGTGCCCGACTCGGCGTGCCGGTGCAACTGGACAAAGACCTGCAAGAGCTGCATTTCGGCGCCTGGGAAGGCCGTAGCGCAGCGGCGCTGATGGACACCGACGCCGAGGCACTGGGCCAGTTCTGGGCCGATCCCTATGCCTTCACGCCCCCCGAAGGCGAGCCGGTGCTGGCGTTTTCCAGCCGCGTGCTGGCGGCGGTCGAACGCCTGCACGCGGCCTATGCCGGTGAGCGAGTCTTGCTGGTCAGCCATGGCGGTGTGATGCGCCTGCTGCTGGCCCAGGCCCGCGGCCTGCCTCGGGAGCAATTGCTCAATGTCGAAGTCGGCCATGGCGCGCTGTTTTCCCTGACGGTGTCGGCAGGGCCCGTGCTCAAAGAGGCGGATTGACGATGTTGCCCTTCTGGATCGCCTTGCAGTTTCTCAGCAGTCTGCCGGTACGCCTGCCTGGCATGCCCGAGCCTGAACAGCTGGGCCGTTCGCTGTTGTTCTATCCGGTGGTGGGGTTGTTGTTCGGTGTTTTGCTGTGGCTGTTCAATGCACTGCTGCTGGGCACGCCGTTGCTGCTGCACGCCGCGCTGTTGCTGAGCGTGTGGGTGTTGCTCAGCGGCGGCCTGCACCTCGATGGCCTGGCCGACAGCGCCGATGCCTGGTTGGGCGGTTTCGGCGACCGCGAGCGTACGTTGCTGATCATGAAAGACCCGCGCAGTGGGCCGATCGCGGTGATCACCCTGGTGCTGGTGCTGCTGCTCAAATTCACCGCGCTGCTGGCGTTGATCGAGCAGGGACAGACGTTGACCTTGATCGTCGTGCCGGTGCTGGGGCGTGCCGCGTTGCTTGGCCTGTTCCTGACCACGCCGTACGTGCGTGCCGGCGGCCTGGGCCAGGCCCTCGCCGATCATCTGCCCCGCCGTGCGGGTTGGCAGGTGTTGTGGGTGTGCGCGCTGGGAGGCGTGCTGGTGGCGGGTTGGGCAGGTGTCGTTGCCCTGTTGGCCGCCTCGGCGGTCTTTATCGGCTTGCGCCAGATGATGCTGCGCAGGCTAGGGGGCTGCACCGGGGATACCGCCGGGGCGTTGCTGGAATTGCTTGAGATGGCGATGTTGGTGGGGGTGGTGTTGCGCTGAGTTTGTCCTGATCTTGTCCCGGCGACCTGTCAACTCTGACAGTATCGCGTCATTGAAAACGCGGGCTTAATTCGCTCAAGGCCTCAGCTGCCGCGCAGAGCGATGGGAAGCGTTGTGTCGTGTCCGGTGTTATCGATCTGCCAGGAAAATTGGATGGCCGTTGACGTTTCAACGGCTGAACGTTGTCAATGGGAGAGCGATAGCATGGCAAATGCGGATAACAGACTGGCGCGACGTGAGGCGCACAGCGCTTATCTCAGGATGCGCACCGAGCACCGGTCGGGGTTGGGCGATCAGTCGATAATCATCGATCATCCTATAGTCGACATTGCGACTGGTCTGATCAACGGTCCCAGTCTGAAGAACGGAATGAAGGTAAAAATTCCCAAGTGGGCTAACTTGCCACCTCCCCAGGCCCCGGAAAAAATTGAAGTTCTGCTTGATCGGGGCACGGGTCGTTTTGAAGTCGTGGCTGATCATGAATTTGTAATCCCGGCAGGTGCTACCGACTTTACGGAAACCTTTCCTTACGAGATGCTCATCCAGCCGAGGGATCTTCCGCAACTTGCTGCGTGTCGTCTTATGTATCGCCACCACTCTTATCAGGATGAAGAAGACGATTCACCAATATCCCCGATCGTTATCGATCAACAACCACCTTATAGACACGACCCGCCAGAGGCGTTGAAGTTTTCGGACGTGTACCTCGACGACACAAACCTGGCGCCTGGCAGCAGTTTGACTGCCACAATTCCTGGTTACGCTGATTGGCAAGCTACGGATAAAATCGCCGTTTACCTGGTGGATGCCGCCGACATTCCCGAGGACCTGAATGGACTCTCCCCGATTTTCTTCAACGATGTTCCCCCCCCGGGCACCTCAGACACTCCGATCGAAATCGACGGCGATCGTATTCGTGCGTTTGGCGATGCCGAATGCGTGTTCATCTACGTCCTGATCGACAAGGCGACCAATCCCAGCGCTCTGTCGCTTTGGCAGAAAATAAGCCTCACCTTCGGGCCGCTACCGACCAATCTAAAAGTTCCGGAAGTCCCCCAGGCAGATCCGGGCCCTTTGGTGGTTGAGCATGCTTTGTCGGGGGTGAGCGTGTGGATTCCCATGTATGACGATCCCAAGAGCTACGACGACATTCGGTTGAAGTGGGGAAATACAACCTTGGCCGACCAACCCGTTGGCCCCAATCCACCTCCCAAGATCGAGATACTGGTGGAACCGAAACTCCTCATGCTCGAGGAATACGGCGAAAACACCACCGGCGACAAGACGACCAACGTCAGTTATCACGTCGTGCGTAAAGGTCGGCCATTCGGACCTGAAGACACCGATATCGAGGTCAATTTCGAGGTGCCGATCCCCTGGGTTCCCTGGCCATCTCCCGATTGGCCGGATCCGGTGCATCCAAGCTTGACGGTAGGCGTAGTCAAGAATTGGGATGATAGCCGGACCAACGAGTTGACGCGGGCCGACAAGGACGAGGACGCGAAATTCACCTTTACCTGGTACGCCGAGGCGGTTAACGGTCATGTCATCGATTTTTTCTGGAATGGCACGCGTGTCGTTGAGGCCCGGATCACCTTCGATGATACAGATCCTGATCACGTACCTGGCCAGGATCAAACCGTCGACATCCCTTGGAACTACATCAAGGACGGTGGCAATGGCCAGGCCGTGCCGGTGCACTATCAATTGAGCGCGCCAGGCATTGAGAATGATCTCGAATCCACGCCAACCCTGGTCGATGTCAATGCCATTGCGGTTGAGCTGCCACCTGCGAGTTTTCCCACCATCCCTAACCCGACCGGTTATCCAGGCTGCTCGGTGCTTGATCCCGATGGCGCGCTCCAGGTCGCCATCCCTGACCTAACCGGAGTGCTTGAGGATGGTGACGAGATCACGTTCGTCTTCACCCCCATGAGAGGGGAGGATTTGAACGCACCTGAAGATCCGATCCTCGGCGCGGAATTTGAGCGGACTTACGTGCTGGGCACCGCCGGTGCACCTGTCAGCGGCTTCACCATCCGGGTGGAACCTTACACGACCCATATCCTGCCGCTTTATGACGAGAACGCCGCATCGAATCGCAGGGGCCGGGCGAAGATCCAGTATTTCCACGATGACGGCTCGGAGACGCTTGAATCGACGCCGTTGACAACCCGCACGGCTTTCCACCGACCGAATGATCCGTGCGAGATCCCAAGGCCTTAACCTCGAAGCCGGCACCCGGGCGTCTGCTGCCCGGATGTGCCTGCTGGGGGGAGCCATAGGAAAGGCGCCAACATTGATATTTCATGTAGAAGCAATAAGAAAAGTCTCACAAACACAAGGATAAATCCTACATATATCCAGGAAGCGAGTGCTTAGGATTGCCGCCTTTTGATCGTTCGGACCCAGACGGTAAACGCCAGGCTCGACGGTTGCCAGACAGCTTGTTTATCCAGGAGTTATCCATGCCCGTTAGCCACTCATTCTCTATCACGCCGCTTGCGCGTTTTCTCAAGCTCGCAACCCTCGCGCCGTTGCTGTTGCTCAGCCCGACCGGCCTGGCGCAGACACTCATCGACAATGGTGCGTCCAAGACCATCGACGCCACCACCACGCCCGATGATTACCTGGTGGAGAACGAAAGCAAGCTGACGGCCAATGGCGCCACGACGCACCAGATCCGGGCGACCACAGGGTCGAATATCACCCTCAACGGGACTCAGGTCACCGCTCAGGGCACGACCAACGGAGTCGATCTGTCTGCCAGTGAAACGACCATCGCCAATAAAAGCAAAATTGTCAGCAGCCGTATCGGGCTGCGGCTGGCGCAAACGGCCAGCGGCGGATCTACCGCGGTGGTCAGCGACAGTGAGATCATCGGTGGACAAGTGGGGGCAACCCTCAGTGCCCTCAGCCAATTGACACTCGAAGCAGGCTCCACCGTAACTGGCAGCAACGCCGATGGCATTGGCGTGCGTAGCTTCGGCGGCAAGATCGCCGCCACCGACAGCACCATCATCGGTGGGCTCAACGGTGTGTACCTGTTCGCCGATCTCAACCTGTCCGCCGACAACGCGTTGATCCTGGACAATTCCCGTGTCGAAGGGCTGGCCGGCTCGGCGATCATCGTCGACGGCCAGACCCAGACCAACACCGAACGGGTGAATATCCAGGTCAACAACGGCTCTACCCTGGTGGGCGGTAACGGCACCCTGCTGGAAGTCGTCAATGGCTCTTCGGCGAATTTCAGCGCCGATAACAGTCAACTGGTCGGCGACATCATCGTGGAAGATGGCAGCAGCGCCAACGTGGTGTTCGATAACTTCGCCACGCTCACCGGTCGCCTGGAAAACGTCGAGAGCCTGGCCGTCAACAACGAAGCCCGCTGGATCATGGTCGGCGATGGCGAGGTCGAAAAACTCTCCATGAACGGCGGTGGCATCCAGTTCGGCAATCCGGGCGAATTCTACAAATTGACGGTGGGCGAGCTGTCGGGCAACGGCACCTTCTTCATGCACACCAACTTCAGCACCGGCCAGGTCGACACCTTGACGGTGACCGGGACAGCCACCGGCAATCACCTGGTGGCGCTCGACAGCAGTGGCTCGGAACCCGGCGCCGCCGCTTCCATCCCGGTGGTTCACATCGGCGGTGGCGATGCCCAGTTTTCCCTGGCGGGTGGTGAGGTGGACTTGGGGGCCTACTCCTACAACCTGATCAAGCAAGGCGACAATGATTGGTACCTGAATACCGCTTCGAAAATCATCAGCCCCGGTACCCAATCGGTGATGGCGCTGTTCAATGCCGCACCCACGGTCTGGTACGGCGAACTCAGCACCTTGCGCAGCCGCATGGGCGAAGTGCGCCGGGACCAAGGCAAGGCCGGTGGTTGGATGCGTGCTTATGGTAACAAGTTCGATGTCAGCGCCAGTTCCGGCGTGGCTTATAAGCAAACCCAGCAGGGCTTGTCGTTGGGTGCCGATGCGCCGTTGCCGGTCGGTGACGGGCAGTGGCTGGTGGGGGTGATGGGTGGCTACAGCAAGTCCGACCTGGATTTGAGTCGCGGTACCACCGGTGAAGTCGACAGTTTCTACCTTGGTGCCTACACCACGTGGCTGGACGAGGAAAGCGGCTATTACTTCGACGGTGTGCTCAAGTTCAACCGCTTCCAGAACGAATCCGACGTCCGCCTGAGCGATGGCAAAAAGGCCAAGGGCAGCTACGACAGCCACGGCGTCGGTGGCTCCCTGGAGTTCGGTCGTCACATCAAGTTGGAAGACGACTACTTCGTCGAACCGTATACACAGCTTTCGGGCGTGATCATCGAGGGCAAGGACTATCGCCTGGATAACGGCTTGTCCGCCGAAGGCGACCGCACGCACTCGTTGCTGGGCAAGGTCGGTGCGACGGTTGGGCGCAACTTCGATCTGGGCGAAGGCAATGTGCTGCAGCCGTACCTGCGTGCCGCGTATGTGCACGAGTTCGCCAATAACAACGACGTGCAGGTCAACGATAACAAGTTCAGCAATGACCTCTCCGGTTCGCGCGGTGAGCTGGGTGCGGGTGTGGCGATGACGTTGACTGACAAAGTGTCGGTACACGCCGATTTCGATTACAGCAACGGCAATAAGATCGAGCAGCCGTGGGGGGCCAACGTGGGCGTGCGCTATCTCTGGTAATTCAATGGGCTGACGCTGCACGGCACGTTCAATGTTCTTTACACGATGCGAGGATACCGGCTGCGGCCATTGTCCTCGTGCTTCTTTGAGGAGTCTTGTTCATGAGCGAGTCAGCAGATAAGTCGTCTTCCGATAACCCTAGAGAATTACTTCCACCCCGCATAGATGAACTGTTAGATAACATTCCGGGCGGTGAAATCAATCTGCTTCCAGAAGCCGCCACGCATGATGATCTGAAGGTTTGGTTCGTGTTATGGGACAATTCTGATCCGACGTTGGGTGAGGAGTCGGTTGAGCTGTTCCTTGACGGTGCCCAGAATTGGGTAGATCGCCGAACTTGGAACGCTTTCATAGAGCCGTCAGACCGATATGTGACGTTGTCCCAAAGACTACTGCGTGGTAATGACGGGCTTCATCGGTTGCACTACAGGGCGACGGCTTATAACAATGAGTCTGATGACTCTGCCGAGTTGGAGATTACCCTCGATACGACGCCGCCTGTCCTTGCTGCTGACAGCAAGCTGGTTTTCCCTGCCGAAGTCCTTCCGCCCAATAAACTCACTGCCCGCTACCTTGAGCAGAACAATGATGAGGTCAAGGCCAATCTCCCGGGATACACGGACCCCCGACCCTGGGATCGGATCACCTGGTACTGGGGATCTACACCAGGCACCCTGGATAAAGGCGGTGTCATCGAACTTGATGACCAGAATTTTTCTGATCCCGTCGTGGTTACGATCAGCGCCGATTTAATACAGGACAGGGGCGATGGGTCCCGGTATGTGTGGTATGAGGTGCAGGACCGCGCGGGTAATGTCAGCCCTAGGTCTGTGGCGGTTGTATTGGATGTCGATGCCACGCCGATTCCCCGCACCCTGCCGCCTGCCAAGGTCAAGGAAGCGCCGGGCGGATCATCGAGCGGTGTACTGGACCCGTTTAATGCGGTCAATGGCGTGACGGTGATCATTCCGCAGGAGGCGGTCATTTACGACGGCGAGGGCGTGTTCGTGCAATGGGCCGAGCCGGGTACCGTGGGGGCGTATCGTACCGACACTCCGAACCCCGCAGGCTCGCGGGACTATAAAATCCCGAACGACAAGATCGCCCAGCACCTGGGCAAGACGATTTCCGTGCGATACGAGGTATTCGAGCCCGGGGTCGTCGAACCGCATGAGTCGAACAACTACAGTTTGCGAGTCGATGAGTTGAATGGCTTGCCGACCATTCAGTGCGACAAGGTTTCCGGCGGCAGGTTGAGCTTGGGGAGTATTGCGGATGGTGGGTATGCCAGTTTCACACTCGAACGCTGGACCTTCATGGCCGTCGACCAATTCCTTACGGTCGAGGTAAGAGGAGTCGACAGCGGCAATCAACAGGTCAGGGTTCCGGTGCTGACCGAGTCCCCGGTCCCGGAGGTGGCTCAGCGCATTTCTGCCGGGCAAATTTCGAAGACTGATTTGCAACGTTTCAAGATTGGTAGTCCGCTTGAGGTGCGGGTGAGCATGAGCTTCGATGCCAAGCAGACTTGGAAAGACTTTCCGAGGTTGACGCCGACATTGGTTGCTTGAGATTTGCCTGGGTAGCGGGTTTGTCGGTATGGATGGGCTGTCCAGACTTCGGCGGCAAAACAGATTGTTTTGTCGCCGAAGGTAATAGGGGCTTTTATTTACGGAGTTCCATATTCGGGACGTACATATCCTTAGCTCCTGCAGTCGGGCGCATGTTTACTCCAATACGGTTATTTTGCCAATCCTTCATCCTTCTATGCATTTCTTTCACATAGGCGCTTACATTTATAGTGACGGGTTTTCCTGACCGGGCATGCGGCATTGTGAACCAATTGCTATCCACAGTATCAGCGCTAACGCCACCCCGATTTAAAGTGGGACGAGGTATCTGGAATGGCTTTTTCCCGAGTGGAGATTTTTTTATGATGCGAACCGTACTCTTTGTTATTCCTAGCGCTGCTTGTCGAGTGACCGGTGCAACAATGCCATTCTTACCTGCAGCGCTAGCAGGTTTTACGCCCTTGAAAGCACTCTGAGCAATCAGGGGCGCCGACGCAACCACCGCCGCGTAACCCAAATACTGCCCCCATTTACCGGCTTCCTCATTGTTGTCCGCGATTGCCACTGCGCTAGCGATGGTGGAGCCTGCCGAGAGAGCGGTACCCACTGCGATCATTGCAAGGGAGACTGGGCCTGAAGTTCCTAATGAACCAATGAATGTAGCGACGCCAATCGCCACGAACACCGCCCCCACCGCCACGGAAATCCAGCCTTCAATACCCCCCCCGCCAACTGATGGCAGGGTAATGTCCTCATCCGGCCGTCGCAGTCTGCCACTCCAACCGATCGCCTCATGCCCCGTGGGGTCACGCAGGGCAATCGGGTTGCCCAGGCAATAGGTGTAGGGATTCACGTCGCCGCTGCCGAACGGACTGAACGAGTCCGGGCTGTGGAAGCGCATCAGTCCCGGGTTGTAGGCCCGGTAGCCGCGGCCCAGCAAGTACCAGCCGCTGGCTTCATCGCGCACTTCGCCGTTGAATGCCAGCAGGCTTCGCAGCGTGTCGTCACTGTGGCGTTCCCCGTACGCACTGTAGACGGCAGTTCGCAGGTCTCGCTGTCGGCTTTCACCGATAACGCTCTGATTGGCGTCGGTCAGCAACAATAAGGTCTGTGAGTTGTCCGAGGCCTGTTGTCCCAGGGGACCCTCGGCGTGGTAGAGAAGGTGGGTCTGGCGGCCGTCCTGATCGACATTGCTCAGTTGTTCTTCTTGGTAGAAGCGCAAGGTTTCACTTTCATTGCCTTGTTTTGACGTGACCAAATGATCGTGGCCGTCATAACGGTATTGGCTGACGACCTGGCCGGCGGCACTTTCGACACTCAACAGGCGGTTCTGGCTGTCATAGCTCAGGCGTTGATCCCGTTCATCGTTGAGTTGGCAGCCATTGAGGTTGTAGGCGAACGTCGGGTTCGCAGTCGTTCTTGGCGGCGTATAGGTAATGCCCTGTAGCTGGCAGGGGTTATTCTCGTCCGTGTAGGCGAACATGGCCCGTTCGGTTTTACCGTCGGCGAATGTCGTCAGCGTCAGCTTGATATTGTCAAGGGCATCGAACGCGAAGATCTGGCTGCGGATCTCCCGCCCTTCGCTGTCCCTGGGCAGTGTGCTGCCCTCGCATTCATGCTTGACCAGCCGGCCACGGGGGTCATAGGTAAACGTCTCTTTGAGCAGAGTGACCCCGTCCTGTTGCAGGTGCCGGGTTTTCAGCAGGCCGTCGACTTGCCAGGTTTGCGCCTGGGTGCGTGGCGACAGCTGGTTCAAGGTGAGCGTGCGCAATATCTCGCGGTCTTGATCGTCATACTGCAATTGGGTCACCAGGGTACTGTCCGCCGCCCGGTCCTGGGTGGTGGTGCGATAGAGTTGCCCCAGGCTGTTGTATTCGAACGTGGCTTCAAGTTGACCTTGCTGGATGCTATTTAACCGTCCGGCGTCATCGTAGCCGTAGACAGTGTCGAGGCCGGCGCTATGGTCTTGTTTCAAGTCGGTGCGCTTGAGCTGGCGGCCTTGCATGGAACTTGAATGAAGGGTCTCCCAGGCGGTGTTTCGATTGTCGACCCAACGCTCGACGCGCAACTGGTTGGTGGTGTTGTATTCGTACTCGCGGCGACCTTGCTCATTACGTGCATGGGTCAGGCGCGCGCTGGTCGAGTGATAGGTAAAGTCCACGTCTTCATCTGGAGCACGACTGCTGACGGGTTCGTCGGTGAGGGCCAGGTTGTAGTCGTATTCGATCGTGTCGTTTGCGGGGGTGATCCTGGTCTTTATCTGCATTTGCTCAGTGTCGTAGGTGTAGCGCTCCGTGCGTGTGCCGACCGTGGTCCGGGTCAGGCGTCCCAAGCCATCGAACTGTTGTTCGCCCACGCTGGTTTCGGTCACGCCGTCAGCGCTTACGCTCATGCCCACCGGTAATTCCAAGGTGCTGTGTTCGGCATAGCTGCGTTTGACGATACTGTCATCGGGCAGTGTGCTAGTGACCAGGCGTGACCAGGCGTCATAAACGAAATGGGTGGTGTATTGCGATGCGTCTGTGTGCTCGGTGCAACGGCCCAGGCCGTCGTAGAGGTAGGTTTCTTTGGCGACTTCTTGCTCCGCTGAATTCAGGATCCTGACTCGAGAGGGCTTGCTGAAGAGGTTGAGCCAAGTCTCGCTTAGGCCGCTGATCATCGGGGCCGGCCCGGGGCTCTGGCTCCAGTTGCGCTGGATCGGTCCTTGGGACTCGGACGTACCGATGGGGTCCAGGCTCTGGTGGATCTCGACCCCATCAGGGCCGATCACATAGCACTGCTGCGCCCAGTCGTCATAGTGAAAAGTGCTCTCGAGCGCCCGAGATTCTCCGTCGAGCCAGTCATATTCGGTCTCTTCAGCCAAATTCCCCCAGGCGTTATAAAGGGCCGCATAGGTTTGTCGCGTCCGGTTCGAGTTATCGCTACCGATATGGTCGCTCTCTTGGAAAATCAAGCGACCCAATCCGTCGAGCACACTGCGTGTCTTGATTTGCCTGGCGTTGATGCTCAAGTGCTCGGCCTGTTGCCCGCTGGTGGCGCTGAGGGTGTATTCATAATTGCGGGTGGCCGCGTAGGTGGTATCAGGGGCGACGACTTCCTTCGTCAATCGATTCAGGACGTCGTAGTAATAGTGAGTTTCCACGCCGTCTATCCGATTCATCAGTTCTTGCGATGTGAGTCGCGAATGTTGGCGAACAGTGGTTTTCCTGGCGTTATCGAACGTAGTGCTCGTCGTTTCCGTGGTTTGCTGCACGGGCATGCTGAATTGGGGGCTGTCAAATTTGCGGTAGTCATAATCGACGCGGGTCGACTTGCCATTCAAGGTCACTGTCTGGCGCGAGACGCGGCCATGCAGGAACGCATCGGTGCGGTCGTCGACATGCTCGAACAGCGTGCGCTCCAGTTCGATTTCGGTGGCGCCAAGCTGCACCAGGGTCTGGTTTTCAACCGTGAGCCATTGTTTCAGAAGCACGTCTTGCGGCGGGCACTCCTCCGGCAGGCTGTCCCCCAGTTCCGGCAAGCCCTTGTAGCGATAACGGGTGCATAGCATTGGGGCCTGGCCGTTGGGGGACGGGGCCGGGGCGACGGTTTGCTCTTTCAGGTTGCGCACAAAGCCTTCGGGATCGGCTGGACAGCCATCGCCCCCTGAGGCGGGATACCAGACGTTGGTTTCGATAACGCCATTGGCAAGGGTTCGGACCCGCAGGTTGCCGTGTGTGTCATACGTGTT
>NZ_JBFREY010000028.1:0-120199 GCF_052114545.1 Pseudomonas sp. KB_12
TGATGTCCGCAGACACCCCAGCCACCACAAACCTGTGGCGAGGGAGCTTGCTCCCGCTGGGCTGCGAAGCAGCCCCAACCTGGTCACCCTCAATCAACCTGACCCACCGCGCTGCATGATTTGGGGCCGCTGCGCAGCCCAGCGGGAGCTTGCTCCCTCGCCACAAGAACCGGCGGAGGCGCATGCCCTGACACCAATAGCCCAAACACTGAAAAAAACCTGTGGGAGCGAGCTTGCTCGCGATAGCGGTACACCAGTCGACATCAATGTTGCCTGAGCTGGCCCCATCGCGAGCAAGCTCGCTCCCACAAAGGGTTGTGTCTGGCCAAACGATTCCTGTTGTTTTTTTTCATGCCTGACGCTTTGCCCACCCCCTGGTCAAAACGCCCAAGAAATAGAGCAAATTGGCATATTTCACTGCCAACCCCGCCCCCCTAACCTAGATCCCAACAACCTCATCACCCGGATCAAGGACATAACAAAAATGACTGAATACAAACTGGCGCTGGTCGGCTTCGGCGGTGTGAACCGGGCATTGGCTCAACTGATTGCCGAGCGCAACCAGCAGTGGAAAACCGAACTCGGCTTCACCCTGAAAATCGTCGGCGTGACCGACCTGTTCCTCGGTTCGGTGATGGACCGCCACGGCCTCGACGCCGCCTCACTGGCCAAACTGCCCACCACCAAGGGCGCCATGGCCCAGCTCCCCGGCGGCACCCTCGATGCCCTCAATGAAGCGGTGATCAAAGACTGCGGCGCCGACATCATCGCCGAAGCCACCTTCACCAACCCGGTGGACGGCGAGCCCGCCACTTCGTTCTGCCGCTGGGCCCTGGAGCGCGGCAAACACGTGGTCACCACCAACAAAGGCCCCATCGCCCTGCACGGCGCCGAGCTCAAAGCCCTGGCCCAACGCAACAACGTCGCCTTCGAATACGAAGGCTCAGTGATGAGCGGCACCCCCGTCATTCGCCTCGCCAAACAGTCCCTGGCCGGCAGCTCGATCAGCGGTTTCGAAGGCATCCTCAACGGCACCTCCAACTTCGTCCTCACCTGCATGGAAGGCGGCCTCGGGTTCGCCGAAGCCGTCAGCCAGGCCCAAGCCCTGGGCTACGCCGAAGCCGACCCAACGGCAGACGTCGAAGGCCACGACGTGCGCCTCAAAGTGGTGATCCTCGCCAACGAACTGCTGGACGCCAAACTCACCGTCAACGACGTCACCTGCCGCGGCATCTCCGCCCTCAGCCTCGCCGACATCGAAAAAGCCCGCCACGACGGCGCCCGCTGGAAACTCATCGGCGCCGCCACCCGCCAGGCCGACGGCTCCATCAGCGCCAGCGTCGAACCGCGCCTGCTGAGCAACGACCACCCACTGGCGAGCATCAGCGGCGCCACCAACGCTGTGTCGTTCACCAGCGAACTGCTCGGCGCCGTCACCGTCTCCGGTCCCGGCGCAGGCCGCACCGAAACCGCCTTCGCACTGCTGTCGGACATCATCCACATCCACCAATCGGCAACCCGTAAACAGGAGCACACCCTGTGAACGTATCGCGCCTGGCCCTGGCGGTCGTCGAACCGCACATCGAAGTCCTCAACCCATTTGACGGCAGCATCGTCGGCACCGTCGCCGACGTGTGCGCCTCAGAAGTCCCACACCTGCTCGAAACCGGACGCAACGGCGCAAAAGCCTGCGCGGCACTCCCACGTCATCGCCGCGCCAGCATCCTCGAACAAGCCGCACTGAACATCGAACGCGACGCCAAAGCCTTCGCCCGACTGATCGTCGACGAAGCCGGCAAGACCCTCAAACAGGCCGAAAAAGAAGTCAAACGCTGCGTCAACACCCTCAAGCTCTCCGCCGAAGAGGCCAAGCGCAACGCCGGCGAAATCGTACCGTTCGATGCCTACGAAGGCGCCGAATCGCGCCAGGGCTGGTTCACCCGCGAACCCCTCGGCCTGATCGTCGCCATCACCCCCTACAACGACCCGCTGAACCTGGTCGCCCACAAACTCGGCCCGGCCATCGCCGGCGGCAACGCGGTGATCCTCAAACCGTCCGAGCTGGCGCCGTTGTCGGCCCTCAAACTGGTCTCGTACCTGATCGCCGCCGGCCTGCCTGAAACCGTGGTCACCGTCGCCACCGGCGGCGCCGAACTGGGCAAAGCCCTGGTCGCCGCCCGCGACGTGCGGATGATCTCCTTCACCGGCGGCTTCGTCACCGGCGAACAAATCGCCCGCACCGCCGGCCTGAAAAAACTCGCCATGGACCTCGGCGGCAACGCCCCCGTCATCGTCATGGGCGATTGCAACCTCGACGCCGCCGTCGACAGCTGCATCTCAGGCGCCTTCTGGGCCGCCGGGCAAAACTGCATCGGCACCCAACGCCTGCTCATCCACGCACCGATTTACGCCGCCTTCCGCGAACGCTTCGTCAACCAGGCCCAAGCCCTCGTCGTTGGCAACCCACTGCTCGCCAACACCGACATCGGCCCGATGATCACCGAACAAGCCGCGCAGAACGCCGAACAGGTCGTCAACGAAGCCCTGCAACAAGGCGCCACCTTACTCTGCGGCCACCGCCGCCAAGGCACCTGCTACGCCGCCACCGTCCTGGAAAACGTCGATCATTCCAGCCGCCTCTGGCGCAACGAAGCCTTCGCCCCGGTGGTGGTGTTGCAGCCGTTCGACACGTTTGATGAAGCCATCGCCTTGGCTAACGAACCTGAATACGCGCTTCACGCCGGGATTTTCACCAACGACCTCAGCACCGCGATGAGCGCTGCCCGACGGATCGAAGCGGGGGGCGTGATGATCAACGACTCGTCGGATTTTCGGTTTGATGCGATGCCGTTCGGCGGTTCCAAGTACGGCAGTTTGGGCAGGGAAGGGGTGCGCTTCGCGTACGAGGAAATGACCCAGCCGAAGGTGGTTTGTCTGAATACGTTGGGGTGAGGGGCGAGTCAGTCCGAAGGAGTGGCTTTACCTTTCATGTCGCTAAAACGCCATTTTGACGACACGTTCTCTTCTCATGTCGCCGGCAGCGACATGAGAAGAGAACGTGTCGCAGAAATCAAAAAACAGCGACACGTTGTGGCAGCCCTCTGTGGAAGCGGGCTTGTTCACGAAAAGGCCAGTAAACCCAACCCCGCAACCAAGTCAAACCCCTGTGGGAGCAAGGCTTGCCCGCGATGGCGGCACACCAGTCAACATCACTACCGCTGACTCTCCACCTCACGAATAGCTCACGACGACCCGCTTCCTTTCATATCGCCGACGGCGACAAATCAAAGCTTTTTGTTCGGCTCCCCACCCTGCATTGGCCTTTGCGCAAAACCCGCAGCCTCAGTTAACCAATCCCCCTATGCACTGCTTTTCACCCATTGCCCCCTCACGCACGCTTTCCACCGATCTGCGTCCAGAGCACCGACCGTGCAGCCAACGTCGTCAATCTCTCCATGAACTAACTTCTTCAAACGTTCACAGCTGAAACGTATCAGCCCAAACAAAAACTCAAATTATGCACAAATGCATTTTTATGCTTGACCCGCATGCATAACCCCCTATAAGGTGGCTTCACTGTATGCACATACAGTATTTCTAAAGCATCATTTATTTGAATCCATTCATGGACGAGGTATTACCTTATGAAAACCACCACTGAAAAATTCGGTGTAACCCCCCATCAACCCAGCCTCTGGACCCGCGCCGACGCGTTGAAAGTCCGGGCGGATGACCCCACCACCACTCAACCACTGGTCAGCGCGGATTTCCCGACACTGAACAACGACGTGTTCATCTGGGACACCATGCCCCTGCGCGACTTGGACGGTAACGTGACGTCCGTCGATGGCTGGTCGGTGATCTTCACCCTGACGGCCGATCGTCATCCAAACGACCCGCAGTACCTCGACGAGGACGGCAACTACGACATCCTCCGCGATTGGAACGATCGCCACGGTCGGGCAAAGATGTACTACTGGTTTTCTCGTACCGGCAAGAACTGGGAATTCGGTGGCCGCGTGATGGCCGAAGGCGTTTCGCCGACCGCTCGCGAATGGGCCGGCACGCCGATCCTGTTGAACGACCGAGGTGAAGTGGATCTGTATTACACCGCCGTCACTCCAGGCGCGACCATCGTCAAGGTGCGCGGCCGGGTAGTGACCACTGAACACGGTGTCAGCATGGTCGGCTTCGAGAAGGTCAAGCCGCTGTTCGAAGCTGACGGCAAGATGTATCAGACCGAAGCACAAAACGCGTTCTGGGGTTTCCGCGACCCATGGCCTTTCCGCGACCCGAAAGATGGCAAGCTGTACATGCTGTTCGAGGGCAACGTGGCCGGTGAGCGCGGCTCGCACAAAGTAGGAGAGGCAGAAATCGGCGACGTGCCGCCGGGTTATGAAGATGTCGGCAACTCGCGCTTCCAGACCGCCTGCGTCGGCATCGCCGTGGCCCGCGACGCGGACGGTGACGACTGGGAAATGTTGCCGCCACTGCTGACCGCCGTCGGGGTAAACGACCAGACCGAGCGCCCGCACTTCGTGTTCCAGGATGGCAAGTACTACCTGTTCACGATTAGCCATACCTTCACCTACGCCGACGGTGTAACCGGGCCGGACGGGGTGTACGGTTTCGTCGCGGACTCGCTGTTCGGCCCTTACGTGCCGCTGAACGGTTCCGGCCTGGTGCTGGGCAACCCGTCCTCGCAGCCATTCCAGACCTACTCGCACTATGTAATGCCAAACGGCCTGGTGACCTCCTTCATCGACAGCGTACCGACCGACGAAACCGGCACGCAGATTCGTGTCGGTGGCACCGAGGCTCCAACGGTGGGCATGAAAATAAAAGGGCTGCAGACGTTCGTGGTGGCCGAGTACGACTACGGTTACATCCCGCCGATGCTCGACGTCACCCTCAAGTAACAGCAACGCCGGGGTTTCAGGCAGCGGTTTTGCGGTCGATGACAAAACCGTTGTGGATATGATCGAGATATCCCGCCTGATTCATTGCGACGTCGCTCGCAAGCCCCACTGAACAACGTGTCGTAACCCTCTTCGCGACTGGCTGCAAGGATGCAGCCAGTCGCGAATGCGTTCCCCAGCGACATACGTACACAAGCGCCTCTGTGGGAGCGAGCTTGCTCGCGATAGCGGTGTATCAGCCACATTCCGGCCCGCTGTTTATCGTCACTCCACGAGACCAGCCACGACCGACATCGCCTTGCGCCATTGCCTACAACTACGCCAGAATCCGCCGGCTTGTGCGTCTTGGAGGGCATCGGTAGTTTGAGTCCTGTCACTGAGCATCAGTGATCGGGTTTCGCAGCCCGGACTCTATAAGCGCACAACGTCACCTTCGAAAGCAGATCGCCCATGTCTGTGATTTCGTCAGAGGTGGCTGTGCGTGGGAGACCTTCGGGTCTGCCGGTCCCTAGAGTCCCGGTCTGCGAACCCGCGTACAGCTGCCACCCAATACTTCGTTTCGCAGCGAATGGTGGTAGCTCCAACAGACTCTAGGAGCTTTACCATGGCTAAAATCACACCGAATCCGCCAGCTACAGATGAACATGTGTCGCGCGCTCAGTCTGCTCGTAACAAGAAGCTTGATGATGCCGCTAACCGGGCTTTGGATTACTACCTGAAGCCTACGCCGAAGAAAGAAACGTCTGACAACCCCAACAGCATCTTCCGTATCGCACCTGATGTTGATTCGGAATGCCTGCTTGCCAGTCTCAGTGAAAACCTGGCTGCGGCCAATGCCATGATCAATGATCTGGCGTTTGACCTTGAGGGTTCGCGACGGCGTGTTGCGATGGGGATTTTGCAGGTGATTGAGGTGAGTGAACTGTTGGCGAATCGGGCTTTGGATATTGTTGAGGTGAGATAGGGAGGGGCATTGGTTGCCTTTCTGACGTAAAAAGGTCTTGCTTGGCAAGACCTTTTTTGTGTCTTCGAAGTCCTCGAAGCGATGAGCTCTAATTTGTGCAAGAGGTACTTGCACAATTGTCTTTGTTGAGTGCCACAGCACCTGCGAAGGAATGTCGATGGCTGTCCCGCTTTCAGCACATTACCTTGGTTTTCCTTAGAAGTAGCTGTCCTGCTTCAATCGTTTCAGAGCGGCGTCCTTTAAAGTCTTCTTCGACTGCATCTCACAAGGTAGCGTTTCAAAGGTGTAGCCTCTTTTCTCAGGGGTTGCTACGACTACACGATTTTCGCTGATTAGCGCAGCTCGTGCCTCCTCTGGTCTGCCTGGAATTGCGCAATCTCGGGGGTGAATGTGAAATGAAGCAAAAACGATGGTTTCTTGTAGATAGTCATCGGCGTCCCTAAGAATGTATTCCCACGAATTCCAAGCAATAACTACCGTATAAACGGATCCAACGAATACCGCGAAAAGCATTCGTGTGCGACGGTGATGGCCGAGTCCTGGTCTGTAGAGTTTCCATTGCTGTACCGTTAAATAATTTTTTCTGATCGTTCCAATGAAAGTTGGAGTGGTTAAGGCGATAGCAATGGAAGTGATGACGACCGTCAAGCTGACAATAAATGTCGTAATGAATGCCCACAGAGAAACCAAGATAAGCATAGACAAGGACTTTTGCGCAACTGGAAGCTGAGCTGCATCGACCCTGGTGAGGTTAATGATGAACGAGTCGGCGTATGCGCTAGCGACAAGCCCCAATCCTACTGTAGCTAGAGCCGTGAGAATGGTCATCCACCATGCATGTATTTTGAATTTTTCTACAAGCTTAAAATGCCTGATAGAAAGCACCGATGAGCTAAAGCAGATAACAATAAAAAAAACTTGAGCGACGTCTTTTCTGATCGGTCCTCCTACCATGTGCCAGAACATGAGCATGTGGAGGGCGGCAACCGAGCCCAGCGTGATAGCCGCCCAATATTCTTGAGGGCCCCACCATCTGATGTTGTAGTTGAGTTTCCAGGGGAAATGCTTTGAATGCGTTCTAATGAACATTGGTTGGTCGGTAAACCGGTCGATTGCTGCAAGGATAAGCGCGATGAGTAGATAGGTAGCTAGGTACGGAAGCATTGATCTGAAAGTCCTTTTCCAAAAATGGAAGGCTTTATCTCACAGACGTTGCTCGATTCCTAGTTCCGCAGGTAGGGGGGAATTGTTGACCGTTAAATATGAAAAAAGCTTTTCACTGATTTACCTCCGTGAGTCGGCCCAGTTCAGGATTTGTTTTTGGCTGCTTGGTAGCGGTCCTTGACCTCTGCGACACTCAGCCACTTACGGCGTGAATGCACCACTCGATGGCAATTGGCACATAACAAAGCGAGGTCCGCGAGCTTGGTTTTATCGCCAGGTTGGAGCGTATGCAGTGGCTTAGTGTGGTGCACATCGATAACACCTTCGATGTCCGGGCCATATGTTTTGCTGAAGTTGAAATCACAGGCTTCGCACTGGAGAACACCGTGCTTCTTGAGGGCTTCGTCCTTTTTTCGTTTTACGAGTTTTTTGTCCCTTTCCCGTACACGGTGCACGCGAGTTAGCACTTTTCCTTCCTCTGCTTCGAAGAAGCCCGGTTCTTCCTCCGCACTTAGATCCATTGGCGTAGTAGAAGAAGTGGTTCCGACGTTCGCCTTGATGGCTGCTACGACTTCGGCCAGACGCTCGGGATTATTAGCAAACTCCAGCCATACCAATTCCTCGTCCTTATTTCCTTTTGCAAGACCTGTGCGACCAGTGTTGGTGTAGCTCGGATCCCAACGACGGAAATTGTTGAGCTTCATGTAAACACCGTTGGTGTTACGAAAACTCTGGTTCTTGCTCAAACCGGTGGCGGTGCCGATGAGATTGAGGCTCTGCGATAGGGCTCGGACTTCTGGATGGTTAACGCCAGGTAAACCATTGCGGTGAAGAAGATACAGGTTCAGGGCTAGGACGAGTTCGTCACGGCTCCAGGGCGGGTTGGATTGATTGCTGTTAGGTGAAGAGGACATGGCGGGGGCTATCCGTAGGGTTCCCGTTTCGCTGTAGGACGCAGCGCAATATGTCGTCAGAATATTCTCTTCTGGTGGCGTTTGGGAATCATACGGTGTTCGATGACCTTTGCTGTCGAGCACGGGATACTTACGAGCGACGTTGTTTGGTCATCAGGCGGGATTTTGGATGGGGGGTGAAAAAGCTCAGACATTAAAAAGCCGGCTTATGGCCGGCTTCTCGTTGACTGATTCAGCTCGTTTTTGACAAACCTTACCAGCCTTCAAAACGTACATCCGGCTCTTGCGGCCGGCTGTGGGACTTGGTCAGAAAGTGATCTGCCTTGTCGGTGCGAGGCGTGGGCTCGCAAATGTGGGGCGGAGGATACGCGGGTTTGGTTCGGAAGCCCAGTGGTAAGTGGTGTGGAATCATTGGGTTATCGGTGATTCGGGGGAAAAGCAGGGGGGCTGCTGCGCAGCCCAGCGGGAGCAAGCTCCCTCGCCACAAAAGCTCTCTGCCACAAAAGCTCCTGCCACAAGAGCTCTCTGCCACAGAAGCTGCGTGACACAAAAGCTCCTTAGCGCAAGGAGCTTTGCTTGTCTGCCCGTTCGAGTGGGTTAGTCGAACACCGGCGGTCTCTGTTTGTTGAGGGTTGACCACCAGAACACCCAGCCGATCACGTGGATGTGTTGCGCGTCGATCTGTTCGGCGCTGAAGACCTCGTCGGGATACGCAGCGCTGTTGTGGCTGCGCAGGCGCAGTCGGTTGCCGGGGATTCTGTGCAGGTATTTGATACGCAGCATCCCGTCGTGCTCAAGCGCATAGATTTGGCCGTCGACGATTTGGGTCAGGCCGCGGTCGATGGCGAGGGTGGAGCCGTCGGCGATGCGTTCGGCCATGCTGTCGCCGACCATGGTGATGCAGATGGCGTCGTTGGGGTTTATTTCCAGGGATTCGAGGTGGCTACGGGGCAGGCGGATGGATTGGTCGGGGATTTCGGTGATGTGGGTTTTGGTTTCGCCGGTGGCGATGGGGACTTCCTTATAGAAAGGCAGTTCGATGTCCGTGGGTTCCGCCACGCTGTAGACGCCATCGTTTTCGGCCGCCTCATAGGTGGTGCCGGGGCCGAGGCCCAATGGGGTCTGCGGGCCTTCGCCGCGGGCGAGCCATTCGGGGCTGACGGTCAGCAGGCTGGCGATGGAGTGGATGCGCCCGGGTGGGATGCCACGGTTGAACCAGTTGTTCACGTGCTGGGATTTCACGCCGTATAACTTCGCGAAGTCGGCGGAACGGATGTTCGCTTCTCTTAGAAGGGCTCTGAAGCGGTCGCCACTGGAAAGTATTTTCATAAACGGAAAGTTTAGAGGCGACTGTGTTTTCGGCAATAAACAAGTCGTTCAAATATATAAGACGATCTTTCCGTTTGCGGGATCTGAAAGGTGCGGGCTAAACGTGCTTAAACGGTGTTAATACAGTTTCGTATTAGGAAGCATTAAGGCATAAAAAAACCCCGGGGCAAACCGGGGTTCTTTTTAAAGTTTGCTTCAGCCTTTGTAGGCGGCAGCCGACTTGATGATCGCTTCGCGGGCGGCATCAGCACCGGCCCAGCCTTCGATCTTGACCCACTTGCCTTTTTCGAGATCTTTGTAGTTCGCGAAGAAGTGCTCGATCTGCTGGATCAGCAGCGGTGGCAGGTCGGTGTATTCCTTCACGTCGACGTACAGTTGCGACAGTTTGTCGTGTGGCACTGCGATGACTTTTGCATCGCCGCCGCCGTCGTCGGTCATGTTCAGGATGCCGACCGGACGGGCGCGGATGACCGAGCCTGGGGCCACTGGGTAAGGGGTCACGACCAGCACGTCGAGGGGGTCGCCGTCGTCGGCCAGGGTGTTGGGGATGTAACCGTAGTTGGCCGGGTAGAACATGGGGGTGGCCATGAAACGGTCAACGAACAGGCAGTCGCTGTCTTTGTCGATTTCGTATTTGATCGGGGCGTGGTTGGCCGGGATTTCGATCGCGACGTAGATGTCGTTCGGCAGGTCTTTGCCAGCCGGAATCTTGCTGTAGCTCATTGGGCGGTGCCCCCGTTAGTTGACCAAATGACTGGTCGGATTGACCAAAAAGTGGCGGCGATTATAGGCATATTCAGCCGCTGTTGCCACGTTACCAGGGTCGTAGAGACCTTAGTATGACGCCTGATAGACCGGATCTTCGGCCTGAAGTTGCCGCAACCGGGCCAACGGATCCTGGCGGTAGAACGCCTTGAGCTGTTCGTAGACCTTGGGATAGGCCTGGTGCAGCAGGTCTGGGGCGCTGAAGAAGTATTCGCTGGTGACGGCAAAGAACTCCGCCGGGTTCTCGGCGGCGTAGGGGTCGATGACGGTTTCTGCTTCGGGGTTGTGGTCGAGTTGGCGGTCGAGGTCGTCGAAGGCTTGCTGCATGGCCTCGGCCCAGTCGCTGACGCGCATGTCGGCGTGCAGCGGTGGCAGGCCGTTGGCGTCGCCGTTGAGCATGTCGAGTTTGTGCGCCAGTTCGTGGATCACCAGGTTGTAGCCGTCCCAGCCGCCGCTGGCCATCACGCCGTCCCAGGCCAGGATGATCGGGCCTTGGGGCCAGGCTTCGCCGCTGTGTTCGCCGTCCCATTCGTGCTCGATGCCGCTGGCGTCGCGGTAGCGCTGGGGGCTGAGGAAGTCGTCGGGGTAGAGGACGATTTCGTGGAAGCCCTGGTACCAGTTCAGCTCGCCCAGGTGCATCAGCGGCAATTGGGCCTGGGCGGCGAGCAGCAGGCGTTGTTCCTGGTGCAGTTCGACGCCGGGCAGGGCGCTGAGGTGTTTATCGTGCAGGAACAGGATGCAGGCTTCCCGCAGCCATTGGTCCTCGGCGGCGCTGATGCCGTCGAGGAAGCTCAATTGCTGGCGCACCCGCTGCCAGGTGTCCTCGGCCACGGGGTGTTTGGCGAGGGGGCGTCGGCGGCGCCAGTTGCTCAGGGACCACATGGCGATCAGCGCGGGTGGGCTTTCGAGGCGCGCTGGCTCAGTTTGCTGCGCACCAGGCTGATGATCATCGGCAGCAGCGACACCAGGATGATGCCGACGACCAGCAGCGACAGGTTTTGCTTGATGAAGGGCACGTTGCCGAAGAAGTAGCCGAGGGTCACCAGGCCGCCGACCCAGAGGACGGTGCCGAGGACGCTGAAGCCGAAGAAGCGTGCGTAAGGCATTTTGCCGACGCCGGCGACGAAGGGTGCGAAGGTGCGGATGATCGGCAGGAAGCGCGCCAGGGTCACGGTTTTGCCGCCGTGTTTGTCGTAGAAGTCGTGGGTTTGCTGCAGGTAGTCGCGGCGGAAGATTTTCGAGTCGGGGTTGCTGAACAGTTTTTCGCCAGCGGTGCGGCCGATGAGGTAGTTGGTGCTGTCGCCGAGGATGGCCGCGAGCATCAGCAGGCCGGCCAGCAACAGTGGGTCCATGGCGCCACCGGCGGCTACGGCGCCGGCGATGAACAGCAGGGAATCGCCCGGCAGGAAGGGTGTGACCACCAGGCCGGTTTCACAGAAGATCACCAGGAACAGGATGGCGTAGACCCACGTCCCGTAGTTGGTCACCAGCATGTCGAGGTAGACGTCGAGATGCAGAATGAGGTCGAGGGGATTGAAATCCATGCAAAGCACCTGTGGTGGCGGCCCGACTCGGCAGGCTTGTGGGTCTGGCTTTGAGTATGGCTACAGAGTGTGTAGCTTTTTCTTACAAGCCGGGAAGAGCGGCATTATACGGCGAGGATTGTGAAGCGCGTGTTGAGTTTGTAGCGGGGGATTTCGGTGGATTTGTGGGCGGTGGAGCTCTTTGTGGGGGTGGGCTTGCTTGCGATGGCGGTGGGGCAGTCAGTATTGATGTTGCCTGGTGGATCGCTATCGCGAGCAAGCTCGCTCCCACAGGGGGTTGTGGTGAACATTGGTTTTTTGTGCATGCCTCAAAACCAGTGTGGGAGCGAGCCTGCTCGCGATGGCGGCGGGTCAGTCAGTATTGATGTTGCCTGGTGGATCGCTATCGCGAGCAAGCTCGCTCCCACAATGGGATCGGGTACGACTGGGAGAGCCAGGCCGGCTGTCAGGCCGCCTCGCGAGCAAGCTTTGCTCCCACAGGTCTGATGGGTGTATGAGCGGGAGAGCCAGGCCGGCTGTCAGGCCGCCTCGCGAGCAAGCTTTGCTCCCACAGATTTGACGGGTGTACGACTGGGAGAGCTAGGTCGGCCGTTAGGCCGCCTCGCGGTGGACGTTGATCTCGGGGCCCCGTTAACCACGCTGGCCGAACGCGGGCATTGTGGAGTGGGCATCCCGGCATGGATGCCGGGATAGCCGCGCTGGGCCATGGATGGCCCTTCGCGGCGGGCCCACGGAGCAATGCCGGAGTGAGGGCACACCGAGCCTAGGCGAGGTGCCGAGTGGTGGGGCAAAAGCGCTTTGGTTACTTTCGACTGGGCCGGCTTCCGGGCTTTTCGAAAGTGACCCGCCGTCAGGGCGGAACCCTAAGCCGCCCTCACCGCAGCAATGGATATGTCCCCGATCATTGCTCTGAACGGCTCAAATCCCGTCGCTGATCGGCAACACGTAGTTCTTGAACTCGGTGTCTTCCTTGAACCCAATCGACTCGTAGGTCTTCTGCGCCACTTCGTTGTTGCTGCTGGTGGAGACGCGCATGCGGACGGCGTTGGTTTCCTTGGCCATTTTTTTCGCGGTGCGGATCAGGTTGTCGGCCACCAGTTGGCGGCGGGCGTCTTCGGCGACGTAGATGTCGTTGAGGATCCACACGCGCTTGAGGGACAGGGATGAGTAGCTCGGGTAGAGCTGGCAGAAGCCCAGCAACCGGTGGTTATCGTCATCGGCCAGGGCCAGGTAGATCACCGACTCCTTGCGGCGCAGGCGTTTTTCGAGGAAAGCTCGGGACGAATCCGGGTAGGGCAGGGAGCCGTAGAATTCCCGGTACTTGACGAACAATGGGGTCAGCAGGTCCAGGTGTTCCAGGGTCGCTTGGATAATCCGCATGGTAGGTCTCGTCTGCAAAGGTCGACAGATATTCAGACAACAATGTCGCGCTGCCGTGCTTTTGATGCTGCCTGAAAGCGGATCAAAAACGCAATCGGATAAACGGATCAGTTTCGGGGCGGCGCCAGTAGGAAGTTACCTTTCATATCGGCAGCGTTTTCCGAATCCAGAGTGTGAACCTGGGCTTCGTCCTTCAGATTGACCCCCGAGAGCTGGCGGCGACAGGCTTCGCGCATCAGGTAGATCAGGCGGTGGGCGGCCATGCCGTAGCTCAAACCTTCGAGGCGAACATTGGAGATGCAGTTGCGATAGGCATCGGTCAGGCCGACCTTGGGCGCGTAGGTGAAATACAGCCCCAGGCTGTCGGGGGAGCTGAGGCCGGGGCGTTCGCCGATCAGGATCACCGACATTTTCGCGCCGAGCCGCTGCGCCACTTCATCGGCCACGGCAACGCGGCCTTGCTCCACTAAAACTATTGGCGACACAGACCAACCGTCAGCAGCGATCTGCTCTTCCAGCCTCGCCAGGAACGGCAGCGTATGGCGATGCACCGCCAGCGCCGACAGGCCATCCGCCACGACGATGGCCAGATCCACGCCGCCAGGGTGGGCCGTCGCGTAATCCAGCAGGACCTGCGCGGAGGCGTCGTCGAGCCGTCGGCCCAGGTCCGGGCGCTGTAGATAGCTGTGTCGGTCGGTCGCCGCGCTGTGGAGCAACAGGCTCTCACGGCCGCGCTCGCTCAGTTGCGCGCGAATGCCCTGGTGATCGAACGCCAGGTGCACCGCATCGCGGGCCTGGGCGTGGGCGAACTGGAAATCTAGTTGCGCCGAGGTCGGTAGGCTGGTGCCGGTGCGACCCAGGGCGATGCGCGCCGGGGTCAGGTTGCGCAGGTTCAGCCAAGGGTTTTGTGGGTCGACAGGTTTTTTATCCATGGGCAGTTCTCTCATCCCAAATGCGCGAGGGCGTGACGGAACGCCGGTGGCAGGTTGTCGCCGAACCGCACCCGGCCATCGGCCTGGGTGAAGATGCCCATGTTCGCCAGCCACGTTTCGAATTCCGGCGCCGGCTTCAGGCCCAGGGTCTGGCGGGCGTAGAGGGCGTCGTGGAACGAGGTGGTCTGGTAGTTGAGCATGATGTCGTCGGAGCCGGGGATGCCCATGATGAAGTTGATCCCGGCCACGCCCAGCAGGGTCAGCAGGGTGTCCATGTCGTCCTGGTCGGCTTCGGCGTGGTTGGTGTAGCAGATGTCGCAGCCCATCGGCACGCCCAGCAACTTGCCGCAGAAATGGTCTTCGAGGCCGGCGCGGATGATTTGTTTGCCGTTGTACAGGTATTCCGGGCCGATGAATCCTACAACCGTGTTCACCAGGAACGGGTTGAAATGCCGTGCCACTGCGTAGGCCCGCGTCTCGCAGGTCTGTTGATCGACGCCGTGGTGGGCGTTGGCCGACAGCGCGCTGCCCTGGCCGGTTTCGAAATACATCAGGTTGTTGCCCAAGGTGCCGCGATTCAGGCTGAGCCCGGCGTCGTAGCCTTCTTTCAAGACGCTCAGGCTGATGCCGAAACTGGCGTTGGCCGCTTCGGTGCCGGCGATGGACTGGAACACCAGGTCCAGGGGGACGCCGCGGTTCGCCGCTTCGATGGAGGTGGTGACGTGGGTCAGCACGCAGCCCTGGGTGGGGATGTCGTAGCGCTGGATGATGGCGTCGAGCATTTCCAGCATCGCGCAGATCGAGGCGGTGCTGTCGGTGGCCGGGTTGATGCCGATCATGGCGTCGCCGTTGCCGTAGAGCAGGCCGTCGAGGATGCTCGCGGCGATGCCTGCGGGTTCGTCGGTGGGGTGGTTGGGCTGCAGGCGGGTGGACAGGCGCCCGCGCAGGCCGAGGGTGCCGCGGAATTTGGTGACCACGCGGATTTTCTGCGCCACCAGCACCAGGTCTTGCACGCGCATGATCTTCGAGACGGCGGCGACCATTTCCGGCGTCAAGCCCGGGGCCAGTGCCCGCAGGCTCTGTTCATCGGCGGCGTCGCTGAGCAGCCAATCGCGAAAGCCACCGACGGTGAGGTGGCTGACGGTGGCGAAAGCTTGTTTATCGTGAGTGTCGACGATCAGCCGGGTGACTTCGTCGACCTCGTAAGGAATCAGCATTTCTTGCAGGAAATGGCTGAGGGGCAGGTCGGCCAGGGCCATTTGCGCGGCCACGCGCTCGCCATCGTTGAGCGCCGCGACCTCGGCCAAAAAATCCCCGGAACGCGCCGGGCTGGCCTTGGCCATCAGGTCTTTGAGGCTGTCGAAGCGGTAGGTCTGGGCGCCGACGGAATGGGCGAATGCGGCCATGGGGCGGTGTCCTCCTGGTTCTCTAAATAACTCAAATACACCGCAGATCCAACCCTGTGGGAGCGAGCTTGCTCGCGATAGTGGAATGTCAGTCGACAAATACTCTGCTGACCCACCGCTATCGCGAGCAAGCTCGCTCCCACAGAAGAGCAAAACCGCGTGCACTTCTATATGGCAGGCACCGGACCTTGGGCCCGGTGCCGGTGCAACTTCAGATACCTGTGAGCATAGCGTCCGCCGGTGCATCGGAGCGTTGCTTGGCGGTCAGTTGGAAATACAGGTAGCCGACAATCATGAAGCCAAGGAACACCAGCCCGATCACGGTGTTGAACCAGGCCATCGCAATCAGGCACACCACCGCCAGGAACAGCGCAATCCCCGGCACGATCGGGTAGCCCGGGGCGCGGAAGGTGCGTTCCAGGTTCGGTTCGGTCTTACGCAGCCTGAACAGGCTGAGCATGCTGATGATGTACATGACGATGGCGCCGAATACCGACATGGTGATCATCGCCGCCGTCAGCGTCATGCCTTGCAGGTTGACCAGGCCATCGCTGTAGATCGCCGCGATGCCGATCACGCCGCCGGCCAGGATCGCCCGGTGCGGGGTCTGGAAGCGCGACAGTTTCGCCAGGCCGCGGGGCAGGTAGCCGGCCCGGGCCAGGGCGAAGAACTGCCGCGAGTAACCGAGGATGATCCCGTGGAAACTCGCCACCAGGCCGAACAGGCCGATCCACACCAGCATGTGCATCCACGTTGAATTGTTGCCGACCACGGCCTTCATGGCTTGGGGCAGCGGGTCGTTGATGTTCGACAGGGTGCGCCAGTCGCCCACGCCGCCGGCCATGATCATCACGCCGATGGCCAGGAACACCAGGGTCAGGATGCCGCTGACGTAAGCGCGGGGAATCGTGCGTTTCGGGTCCTTGGCTTCTTCGGCGGCCATGGCCGCGCCTTCGATGGCGAGGAAGAACCAGATCGCGAAGGGGATCGCCGCGAAAATGCCCGGGATCGAGGCGAGGGTGAACTCATTGGAGCCCGACCAGCCGTTGAGCACGAAGTTACTGAAGCTGAAGCCCGGCGCGACCACGCCCATGAACACCAGCAACTCGGCGACCGCCAGCACGGTGACCACCAGCTCGAATGCCGCGGCAATGCTGACGCCGAGGATGTTCAGGGTCATGAACACGATGTACGCGCCGACCGCCGCCAGCTTGGGGTCCAACTCGGGAAATTGCACGTTGAGGTAGGCGCCAATCGCCATGGCGATGGCCGGAGGCGCAAAGACGAATTCGATCAGGGTGGCGATCCCGGCGATCAACCCGCCTTTCTCGCCGAAGGCCCGTCGGCTGTAGGCAAAAGGCCCGCCAGCGTGAGGAATTGCGGTAGTCAGTTCGGTGAAACTGAAGATGAAGCAGGTGTACATCAACGCCACCATGAGGGCGGTGACGAGAAACCCGAGGGTCCCTGCGGTGCCCCAGCCGTAGCTCCAGCCGAAGTATTCACCGGAAATCACCAGGCCGACGGCAATGCCCCATAAATGCAGGGTGCCGAGTGTGGGTTTGAGTTGAGTGGTAGAAGTCATAAGTCCTCTCTTTCTTTTTTATTGTTTGATCTGTTGGACTTTCGGGATTGCTGTGGAGCGGGCACGCAAGGCTCATGCCAGAGCGGTGGGACGGTAGTTTGATGTTGTCAGTGAGGGCGCTATCGCGAGCAAGCTCGCTCCCACAGTGGATCTGTTGCCAACCCTGGAAACGAGTTATCCACAGATCCCTGTGGGAGCGAGCTTGCTCGCGATAGCTATCTAAAGGGCGAAGCAGTCTGACCTGCCTCGCCCCCAGGGCTTAGAAGAACCCCAACGGATTGATGTCGTAGCTCACCAGCAAATTCTTGGTCTGCTGGTAATGGTCGAGCATCATCTTGTGCGTCTCACGACCCACGCCGGACTTCTTGTAGCCACCGAACGCGGCATGCGCCGGGTACAGGTGGTAGCAGTTGGTCCAGACGCGACCGGCCTTGATCGCCCGGCCCATGCGGTAGGCGCGGTTGATGTCGCGGGTCCAGAGGCCGGCGCCGAGGCCGAACTCGGTGTCGTTGGCGATCGCCAGGGCTTCGGCTTCGTCCTTGAAGGTGGTGATGCTCACCACTGGACCGAAGATTTCTTCCTGGAACACGCGCATTTTGTTGGTGCCCTTGAGCAGGGTCGGCTGGATGTAATACCCGGTCGCCAGGTTGCCCTCGAGTTTTTCCACCTTGCCACCGGTCAGCAGCTCGGCGCCTTCGCCCTTGGCAATTTCCAGGTACGAAAGAATCTTGTCGAATTGCTGCTCGGACGCCTGGGCGCCGACCATGGTCTCGGTGTCCAGCGGGTCGCCGCGTTTGATCTGCAGGACTTTCTTCATCACCACTTGCATGAATTCGTCGTAGATCGACTCCTGCACCAGGGCGCGGGATGGGCAGGTGCAGACTTCGCCCTGGTTGAAGAACGCCAGCACCAGGCCTTCGGCGGCTTTCTCGATGAAGCTCGGCTCGGCTTGCATGATGTCTTCGAAGAAGATGTTCGGCGACTTGCCGCCCAGTTCCACGGTAGACGGGATGATGTTTTCGGCGGCGCATTTCATGATGTGCGAGCCCACCGGGGTGGACCCGGTGAAGGCGATCTTGGCGATGCGCTTGCTGGTGGCGAGGGCTTCGCCGGCTTCTTTGCCGAAACCTTGCACCATGTTCAGCACGCCGGGCGGCAGCAGGTCGCCGATCAGCTCCATGAGCACGCTGATGCCCAGTGGGGTTTGCTCGGCCGGCTTGAGCACTACGCAGTTACCGGCGGCCAGGGCCGGGGCGAGTTTCCAGGCGGCCATCAGCAGCGGGAAGTTCCACGGGATGATCTGCCCGACCACGCCCAGCGGTTCATGGATGTGGTAAGCCACGGTGTTGCCGTCGATCTCGGCGGCGCTGCCTTCCTGGGCCCGCAGGCAACCGGCGAAGTAGCGGAAGTGGTCGGCGGCCAGGGGGATGTCGGCGTTGAGGGTTTCGCGCACGGCCTTGCCGTTGTCCCAGGATTCGGTGATCGCCAGCACTTCGAGGTTGGCTTCGATGCGGTCGGCGATTTTCAGCAGGACCAGCGAACGCGCCTGGGCCGACGTGGCACCCCAGGCATCAGCGGCAGCGTGGGCGGCGTCCAGGGCCTTTTCGATGTCTTCGGCTGTGGAGCGCGGGAATTCGGCAATGACCTCGCCATTGACCGGGGAAGTATTGGTGAAGTACTGACCTTTGACAGGCGCGACGAACTCGCCGCCGATGTAGTTACCGTATTTGCTCTTGAACGAAACGATAGCGCCTTCAGTACCGGGGTGAGCGTAACGCATGATGAGTTCTCCTTGGCTTTTGTGCTTATACGGGAGGGCCGCGCAAAATTGAGCGCTGGTAATTAAGCCTAGAGCAAAGGTTGGGCCATTGCCTTGCAGGGCCCGTAAATCAAGACTTTAGGAGGAGTTGGTCGGACAAACGGATAGGTTGTGTGACGCTTGCGATACAGCGGGTGTGACAGTTTGTGCCAGATGCGAGACAGTCTGTGACTGACAGGTCGCGCCAGCATTGCAAAGGTGGTTGGGCTGGAGGATGCTGGGCCTCGACGGCGAGGCCATGGACGGACCGCTTTTGTGGCGAGGGAGTTTGCTCCCGCTGGGCTCTGTAGGAGCTGGCGAAGCCTGCGATCTTTTGATTTTGATCTTTTGCTCTCGACTCAATTGTCAGTGGAAAGATCGCAGCCTCGTTGCACTCGTCAGCTCCTACGGCGCAGCTCAGCGGGAGCAAGCTCCCTCGCCACGGGGTAATGTGTCGGCAGGTCCAAAAGGTCCTTCAGGGGAGAATAATAAGAACATGCACAGCAACCATTTGAGTCGCCATGCCCAGCAAGTCCTGACGGTCACCCAGGGCAAGGCCCATTTGCAGGGCCCTGGCAGCGATCCGTCGATTGCCCGTTCCTGGCTGCGCTGCCTCGAGGACTATCACCTCGACCCGGCCCAGAACCTGGCGCCGACGGTGCTCGAACATGGCCGGGTGCTGGAAAGCCGC
Organism: Pseudomonas sp. KB_12; assembly: GCF_052114545.1. Taxonomy (NCBI): domain Bacteria; kingdom Pseudomonadati; phylum Pseudomonadota; class Gammaproteobacteria; order Pseudomonadales; family Pseudomonadaceae; genus Pseudomonas; species Pseudomonas sp. KB_12. The sequence continues at coordinate 19,389 of NZ_JBFREY010000028.1, forward strand.
GAGCGCTTGCAGCAGGTGTTGCACATCGCCGGCAATGAAATGACCAGCCTGCACCAGCAACTCTCCGGCGCTGGCCACGCGGTGTTGCTGACCGACGCCCGGGGCGTGATCCTCAACTGCGTCACCGCCCCCAGCGAGCGGAAGATTTTCGAACGGGCCGGCCTCTGGCTCGGCGCCGATTGGAGCGAAGCCTGCGAAGGCACCAACGGCATCGGCACCTGCCTGGTGGAGCGCCAGGCCCTGACCATCCACCAGGAAGAACATTTTCGTGGCCGCCATACCGGCCTGACCTGCTCGGCCAGCCCGGTCTTCGACCCTCAGGGCGAACTGCTGGCGGTGCTCGACGTCTCTTCGGCCCGGCCGGACGTGTCGCGCCAGAGCCAGTTCCACACCATGGCCCTGGTCAATCTTTCGGCGAAGATGATCGAGAGCTGCTATTTCCTCCGTTGTTTCGACAATCAATGGCTGCTGCGCTTCCATTTGCAGGCCGAGTCCGTAGGACTGTTCAGCGAAGGCTTGATGGCGTTCGACGGCGAAGGGCGGATCAGCGCCGTCAACCAGAGTGCGCTGAACCTCTTGGGGCATATTCGCGGCGGCTTGCTCGGTCAGCGGGTCGAGGATTTTTTCGACTGCTCGCTGGACGAGTTGCTGGGCCGGGCCAGCGCCCAGGCCAGCGCCAGTTGGCCGTTGCGCACCCGTGACGGTCGGCATTTGTTCGCCGTGTTGCGTGGGCAGCCGCGCAGTGTGCCGGTGCCGGTCGCGCCGCTGCTCAAGGCCATCGAGCCCGCCCGCCTGCCAGGCATCTGCCTGGGGGATGCGGCGTTGCAGGAGCATTTTCGCAAGGCGCTGCGGGTGTTCGAGCGCGATGTGCCGCTGCTGATCCAGGGCGAAACCGGCTCCGGCAAGGAGGCGTTCGCCAAGGCCGTGCACCACGCCAGCCAGCGCGCCGGCAAGCATTTCGTCGCCCTCAACTGCGCGGCCATCCCGGAAAGCCTGATCGAGAGCGAGCTGTTCGGCTATCGCGGCGGCAGCTTCACCGGCGCGCGCAAGGAAGGCATGCGTGGCAAGTTGCAACAGGCCGACGGCGGCACGCTGTTCCTCGATGAAATCGGCGACATGCCCCTGGCCTTGCAGACCCGTTTGCTGCGGGTGCTGGAAGACCGCCAAGTGGTGCCCATCGGTGGCGAGCCCGAGGCAGTGAACGTGCGCATCATCAGCGCCACCCACCGGCAGTTGCTGGATCGGGTGCAGGACGGCAGTTTTCGTGAGGATTTGTACTACCGCCTCAACGGCCTGGAAATCCCGCTGCCGGCGTTGCGCGAACGCAGCGACAAGTCGCAGTTGCTGGATTTTCTGCTGGCTGAAGAGAGCGGGGCCGAGACGGTGTCCATCGAAGAGCCGGCGCGCCAGGCGTTGCTGGCGTTCGACTGGCCGGGCAATGTGCGGCAACTGCGCAACGTGCTGCGGACCCTTGCCGCGCTGTGTGACGACGGGCGCATCGGGTTGGAGGACTTGCCAGCCATGATCCGCCAGCGTCCGTCGATTGCGCTGGTTGAGGCGGTGGCGGAGCGGCCGCTGGAGGATGCCGAGCGGCTGGCATTGCTCGATGCGCTGGAGCGCCAGCGCTGGCACATGACCCACACGGCGGAACAACTGGGGATCAGCCGCAATACCCTTTACCGAAAGCTGCGCAAACACGCGATTGCCCGCTGAGCCACTGATAATTAATCTGCTGACTGCTGACTGCTGACTGCTGACTGCTGTTGTGGCGAGGGAGCTTGCTCCCGCTGGGCTGCGCAGCAGCCCCAAGCTTTCTTTCCAGCCTGAAACCGAAGGCGACTGCTGCGCAGTCGAGCGGGAGCAAGCTCCCTCGCCACAAAAGCCGGGTTGTACATTCAACTGTGGGAGCAAGCTCCCACAGAGGGGAGTTGCGGTGTTCTGGTGGTGGTAAGTTCGAAACACAAGGTGCGATTTCCCCCTCCCTACGCTAACCTGCGGCCATGTTTTACGAGGTCGACTATGCACATCCATATTCTCGGTATTTGCGGCACTTTCATGGGTTCGATGGCGGTCCTGGCCAAGGAGCTGGGCCATCACGTGACTGGCTCCGACGCCAACGTCTACCCGCCGATGAGCACTCAGCTGGAAGCCCAGGGCATCGAACTGACCCAAGGCTATGACCCGGCGCAACTGGACCCGGCGCCGGACCTGGTGGTCATCGGCAACGCCATGTCCCGTGGCAACCCGGCGGTGGAGTACGTGCTCAACAAAGGCCTGCCATACGTGTCCGGGCCGCAGTGGCTGGCCGATCACGTGTTGCAGGGCCGTTGGGTCCTGGCTGTGGCCGGTACCCACGGCAAGACCACCACCAGCAGCATGCTCGCCTGGGTCCTGGAGCATGCCGGCATGAGCCCGGGTTTTCTGATCGGTGGCGTGCCGCAGAATTTCTCGGTGTCGGCGCGCCTGGGCGGCACGCCGTTCTTCGTGATCGAGGCCGACGAATACGACAGCGCGTTTTTCGACAAGCGCTCGAAATTCGTCCACTACCGTCCCCGCACCGCGATCCTCAACAACCTTGAGTTCGATCATGCGGACATCTTCCCCGATCTGCCGGCCATCGAGCGACAGTTCCACCATTTGGTGCGCATCATCCCCAGCGAGGGCCTGGTGATTCACCCGACCACCGAACCGGCCTTGCAGCGTGTGATCGAGATGGGCTGCTGGACCCCGGTGCAAACCACCGGTGCGGGTGGCCAGTGGCAGGTAAAGTTGCTCAAGGATGACGGTTCGCAGTTCGAAGTCATGTTCGAAGGCGTGTCCCAAGGCGTGGTCGAGTGGGACATGACCGGCCAGCACAACGTCGCCAACGCCCTGGCGACCCTGGCGGCGGCCCGGCATGTTGGCGTGGTGCCGTCCATGGGCATTGCTGCGTTGAGCGCGTTCAAGAGCGTGAAGCGGCGGATGGAGAAGGTCGCCGAAGTGCGCGGCATCACCATCTATGACGACTTCGCCCACCACCCGACTGCCATCGCCACCACCCTCGACGGGTTGCGCAAGCGCATCGGCGAGGCGCCGCTGATTGCGATCATCGAGCCGCGTTCCAACTCCATGAAACTCGGCGCGCACCGTGACGGCCTGCCGGAAAGCGTGGTCGATGCCGACCAGGTGATCTGGTACGCACCGGCCAACCTGGGCTGGGACCTCGGCGCCACCGCCGCGCTGTGCACAGTGCCGTCGATTGTCAGCGATTCCCTGGAAGGCATCATCGAGCGCGTGAAGAGCCAGGCCCAGCCCGGCACTCACGTGGTGATCATGAGCAACGGCGGCTTCGGCGGGCTGCACGGCAAACTGGCCGAGGCGCTGAAATGAGCAATGGTCCGGAACGCATCACGCTGGCGATGACCGGTGCGTCCGGCGCCCAGTACGGCTTGCGCCTGCTCGATTGCCTGGTACGCGAAGACCGCGAGGTGCACTTCCTGATCTCCAAGGCCGCGCAACTGGTGATGGCCACCGAGACCGACGTGACCCTGCCGGCCAAGACCCAGATGATGCAAGCCTTCCTCACCGAATACACCGGTGCGGCGGCGGGGCAGATTCGCGTGTATGGCAAGGAAGACTGGATGTCGCCGGTGGCCTCGGGCTCCGGCGCACCGGCTGCCATGGTGGTGGTGCCGTGTTCCACTGGCACGCTGTCGGCGATTGCCACCGGGGCCTGCAACAATCTGATCGAACGGGCGGCGGACGTGACGCTGAAGGAGCGCCGCCAGTTGATCCTGGTGCCGCGAGAGACACCGTATTCGAGCATTCATCTGGAACATATGCTCAAGCTGTCGAACATGGGCGTGAGCATCCTGCCGGCCTCGCCGGGGTTCTATCACCAGCCGCAGACCATTGATGACCTGATCGATTTCGTGGTCGCGCGGATCCTCAATCTGCTGAACATCCCCCAGGACATGTTGCCGCGCTGGGGCGAGCATCATTTGAGCAGTGATGAATAAGCTGCTGATCGTGCTGTTGGCGCTGCAACTGACCGGCTGCGCCACCGCACGCACCCTCGACGCCGCCAAGCCCGGCGCGCCGGTGGTGTACGCCGGGACGCGCCTGGATCTGTACGCCCTCAACGGTGGCTGCTGCGCCAAGGACCGCTTTGGCGCCGAGGCGCCGAGCTACCCGGGTGTGGATCTGCCGGGCAGTGCGTTGCTGGATACCCTGTTGTTGCCGTTGTCGTTGTTCACGGCGATTGGTGTAGGGTTTCAAGCTACGGGCGGGATGTAGCGAACACCATAGAACCTGTGGCGAGGGAGCTTGCTCCCGCTGGGCTGCGCATGGAAGCTGTGTAGACGCTGTGTAGGAGCTGTCGAGTGGAACGAGGCTGCGATCTTTCCCCAGCCACTTGAGTTCCAAGCGAAAGATCAAAAGATCAAAAGATCGCAGCCTTCGGCAGCTCCTACAGGGCGCCCGTCCAGGCGCAGCAGAATCATTTGCCGAGCTTACGCAATTCATCCGACTCCACCACCCGCACCCCATCCTGCTCTTCCAGCGCCAGACGCCACATGGCCCGGGCCAGTTGGCAGGCTTCGATGCCGTGGTACTTGCCCGGGATCAACTTGGACAAGGGCCCGGCCAGTTGCTCGGCCAGGCGCGGTTCAACCCGGTCGCCCAGCAACAGGGAAGGGCGGCAAATAGTCAGTTGCGGCCAGCCCTGAGCCTTGAGTGCCGCCTCCATTTCACCTTTGACCCGGTTGTAGAAGATCGATGACTTGGCATCGGCCCCCAGCGCGCTGATCACCACCAGGTGCCGTGCGCCCAGTTCCCGGGCGCGCTTGGCAAACGTCACGACCAAGTCCAGGTCCACCGCGCGAAAGGCTGTTTCAGAGCCGGCTTTCTTGATGGTCGTGCCGAGGCAGCAGAAGGCGATGTCCACCTGGCCACTGAGTTGAGGCAGCACCTGGGCCGGCTCCCCAACCGGGTTTTCCAGGTGTGGATGCTCAGCCAGTGGCCGGCGTGAAGGCGCCAATACGCGAGTGATGGTCGGCTCGTTGAGCAGCCGGTCCAGTAGATGTTCTCCGGTCAGCCCGGTCGCACCGGCGAGCAAAACATGCTGAGGCGTCAAGTACATAGTGTTTCCCCCTTGATACGATTCAGCTTAGTTGCTCTTTGTGGCTCCGTCGTTCAATGCAGCACTTTGCAATGCTTTACGTGCCTGCTGTTTGCGCAGCAGTTGCCAGTGGGAAAGGACCGTCCTCGGCGCCCACATCTGTGGTTCGGACGCTTCGAAGTTGTCGGCCTGTTCGCGCTCGGCCACGGTGGCCTTGGCTCGCTTGAAGGCCTGCTCCAGGTCGTCGGTCTGGTTCAATGCCTGGGCGAACAGCGCATCGCCGAAATAGGTGAAGTTGGCTTCCTCGGAGCAGCCGAAGGACACCCGGTCGGCCCGTGAAGCGGTCATGATCAGGGTGCGTTCATCCTTGAGCGCCGGGATGAAGCCGCCGGAATAACAGGCCGAAATCACCACGATCTTGTCGCGGTTCTTCAACGGTGCCAGGACCACGGCCAGTTCATCGGCGGGCAGGTCGGCCAGTTCCATGCGCGGCTGGTCGAGCACCAGTTCATGTTCGCTGGTGCCGTGGCTGGTCAGGTAGATGAAGATAAGGTCTTCCGGACCACTGCGTTCGGCCAGGGTGGCGGCGGCGCGGCGCAGGCTTTCGCGGCTGGCCATGGGCCGGTCGCCAAGGTGATCGCGGTGGTTGACCAGGCGGATTTGCCCGAACGCGCCGAAACGGCTGGCGAGCATGTTGGCGACATAGTCGGACTCGCGCAGGAACACGCTTTGCTTGCCGTCGCCGCCCAGGGTCAGGCTGTACAGCTCCACCGCCGGGGTCGAGGCCGGGATGTTGGCGAGGGCATCGTCCAGCAGGCGGCCTTGGGCCAGCAAGCCGAGTTCGAGCACATCCGGCAGCAGCCTGCCGTCCGCGTCGCGCACCCGTTGGCCGTTGGCCCAGGTGCCGCTTTGCACGGTGCCGTCGGTCAGCACCAGGGTGCCGCGCCCGTGGTAACTGTCGCTTTCGAACTGGCCGACGTAAAAACTGCCGTCGGGCAGGTTCAGGCGACCATCGCCGGTAAAGCGCCAATCATTGAATTGACCGAGATAGTGGCTGCCGTCAGCGCCGATCAGTTCGCCCTTGCCGGTCAGCGCGCCGTCCTTGAACCGGCCGATCCAGACATCGCCGTCGGCATTTTCGTAGCGCCCGCGACCGTTGAGCTGGTTGTTCTTGAAGCCGCCGATGTAGACATCGCCATCGGCACTGTTGAAGGTGCCCTTGCCCTGCAGTTGCCCGTCGACAAAATGCCCGGTGAACTGGTTGCCGCTGGCGTCGAAGCGCTGGCCTTCACCGTTGGGCTTGCCGTTGGCGAACGGGCCTTGGTACTGGCTGCCGTCGTCGAGTTCCAGGCGTCCGAGGCCGGAATAGCGGTCGGCCTTGAACTCGCCCCGGTAGGTCATGCCGTTTTCCTTGAGTGTCCCTTCACCGTCCCGCCGCCCCAGCTTGAAGCCGCCGGTGTAGCTGCTGGTCGGTGTGGTCAGGCTGCCCTGGCCGTGGAACAGGCCCTGCTGGAACTGGCCGCGATAGACCTCGCCATTGCTGCCATGCCATTCCCCGGCGCCGTGCCACTGGCCTTTGTCGAACTGCCCGGCGTACCAGCTGCCATTGGGATAATCGATGCGCCCCTGGCCTTGCAGCAGCCCGTCCACCAGGTCGCCGCGATAGCGGCCGCCGTCGGGCAGGCGCGCGTCGGGAGGCAGCGGCGATTCGCCGTTGCCACAGGCGGTGAGCAGCAGGGTCAGGGTCAGTGGGACGAATAAGCGCATAACGGGATCCAGGTCATCAGGCCACGAGTATGCCGCAGCTATGCGCTTTAGATACAGAGAAGCGATGCGAAACTGCACGAGCGGTTTCGCGACCGCGCAGGTTTACACGAAGCAGAGCGACAGCGGCTCGGCGATGTAGGCCGGTTTTTCCGAACCTTCGATCTCCAGCGTGGCGGTGGCCTTGAGCAGCCATTGGCCAGGTTTTTTCTCGGTGACTTCCACCAGGTCGACCTTGAGCCGGACCTTGGAATCGACCTTCACCGGTTGGATGAAGCGCACGCTGTCCAGCCCGTAGTTGACGACCATCTTCACGCCCTCGGGCAGGATCAGGATGTCTTCCATCAGCTTGGGCATCAGTGACAGCGACAGGAAACCGTGGGCAATGGTGCTGCCAAACGGGGTCTGCGCGGCCTTGACCGGATCGACGTGGATGAACTGAAAGTCGCCAGTGGCTTCGGCGAACAGGTTGATACGCTCCTGATCGATGGTGAGCCATTCGGAACGTCCAAGTTCCTTGCCGACATAATCTTTGAGCGCTGCAACGGGGACGTAGGGCATTGAGACTCTCCTTGGGTTCATCGGTTTTACTTTTTCTGGAGCGGGGATCGGCATCCCCGGAGAACCACTGTAGATCAACATGGCGCGCCGGGAAGGTCATCGACCATGCTTTTTACGAATGCCGAACCATAGCGCGGGCGTGTTTAAATGTGTCGTCTGGTTACTCCCTGTAGGAGCTGCCGAAGGCTGCGATCTTTTGATTTGTTGATTTTTCGCTTCAGACTCAATTGGCAGGGGAAAGATCGCAGCCTCGTTGCACTCGACAGCTCCTACAGGCAGCTTCTGCAGGTGGTTTCTACGGGACGGGGTTCATGGGTGTTTGTGGGGGAGAGAGCGGATGTTGCTACGGGGCCTGACCTGGCTGGTGCTGTTTCAATTGCTGGGTACTGCGATCAATCATTTGTTCCTGCCGGTGCTGCCGGGCCCAATCATTGGCCTGCTGCTGTTGCTGGGTTATCTGGTCATGCGCGGCGAAGTCAGCGAGCCGCTGAACCTGGCCGCCAGCAGCCTGCTGCGTTATCTGCCATTGCTGCTGGTGCCGCCCGCGGTGGGGGTGATGGTCTATGCCCGGGCGATTGCCGCCGATTTCTGGGCCATCGTCGGTGCGTTGACCTTGTCCCTCGTGCTGTCCGTGGCGTTGACGGGGGTGCTGATGCAGCGCCTGGCCCGGCGTCACGTCGCCGCCCCGGAGGACAGCCAATGATGCTCGACTGGCAAGGTGCCTGGGCCTCGGTGATTCATCATCCGTTGTTTGGCATCGGCATTACCCTGGGCGCCTATCAACTGGTGCTGGCGGCGTTCGAAAAGACTCGCTGGGTGTTCCTGCAACCAGTGCTGATGTCGATGGTGCTGTTGATCGTCGTGCTGGTCGGTTGCGGCATCGACTATGCAGAATACCGCAAGAGCACCGAGATCCTCAGCATCCTGCTGGGCCCGGCCACGGTCGCCCTGGCCGTGCCGTTGTATTTGAACTTGCGACGGATCCGGCAGTTGTTCTGGCCGATTTTTACTACTCTGGTGATAGCTGGGGTGTTTGCCACGGGCTCTGCGGTGGTGTTGGGCTGGGCTTTTGGCGCCGAACACATGATCCTGATGACCATGGCGCCCAAGTCCGTGACCTCGCCGATCGCCATGCTGGTGGCCGAGCAGATCGGCGGTGTGGCGGCGATGGCGGCGGTGTTCGTGTTGATCACCGGTGTGCTCGGGGCGATCCTCGGCCCGAGCATCCTGACCAGGCTGGGTGTCCATAGCCCTGAAGCCCGGGGCATGGCCCTGGGGCTGGCGGCCCATGCGGTGGGCACGTCGGTGGCGTTGCAGGAAAGCGAGGAAACCGGCGCCTTTGCGGCGCTGGCGATGAGTCTGATGGGCGTGGCCACGGCGGTGTTGCTGCCGTTGGTGGTGTCGATGACGGTTTAAGGAACTGGTTATGAGCTTGCCGCTTTTCCCGTTGAACACCGTGCTGTTCCCCGGTTGCATCCTCGACTTGCAGATTTTCGAGGCGCGTTACCTCGACATGATCGGGCGCTGCATGAAAAAGGGCGAAGGCTTCGGCGTGGTGTGCATCCTCGATGGCGAGGAAGTCGGCATCGCGCCTGAGGGCTACGCGCGGGTCGGTTGTGAAGCGCGCATCACCGATTTCTCCCAGCAGGACAATGGTCTGCTGGGCATTCGCGTGCAGGGCGGGCGGCGCTTTATCGTCCATGGCAGCAGCGTCCAGGCGGATCAACTGACGGTCGCCGAGGTCGAGTGGCTGGAAGAAGAGCCGGAGCAGCCGCTGCAAGAGGAAGACGCCGACCTGGTGGCGCTGCTCAAGGCCCTGGCCGAGCACCCGATGGTCGAAGCCTTGAACATGGGCACCGAAGCGACCGGCCAGCAATCGCTGGCCAATCAACTGGCCTACCTGCTGCCGTTCAATGAGCTGGACAAGATCGACCTGCTGCAACTCGATGATCCTCAGCAGCGGCTGGATGCGATCCAGGCGTTGCTGGATGAGTTGCAGGGCGAACTCTTTGCCTGACACCCCTCATATCCACTGAACAACACCGCCCCCCTGTGGGAGCGAGCTTGCTCGCGATAGCGGTGGGTCAGCTTGCATCCATGTTGACTGTGCCGCCGTCATCGCGAGCAAGCTCGCTCCCACATGGGATCTCCAGTGCCCACAGATAGTGTATTCAATAGGCATACCGCAACATCGCATGCGGCAAGTGCCGCAGGGCGAAGAAGCTGAACACCGCCACCAGCGCCGGCAGGAGCAGCCACCAGACTTTTGGCGGCATGGCCGGTAGCGGGCTCTGGCGCTGGCTCAACCACAGGGCGGCCGCACAGATGCTGGCGGCGAGCATCGCCCCGGCGGCGATGTCGCTCGGCCAATGCGCGCCCAGGTAGACCCGCGACAGGGCGATGGCCAGCGCCGGCAAGCAGCCCAGCAACAGCCAGGTCAGGCGCAGGCGTGGTGGTTGGCCGCGGCCCGCCAGGACGGCGAGGGTCAGGAACAGCGCGAAGGCCCCGGAGGAGTGGCCGCTGGGCATGCTGTAGCTGGTCAGCGGGTCGGTGAGGATTTCCGGACGCACGCGGGCAAAGAAGTGTTTGCAGCCGGCATTGGCCAGGGCGGTGACCAGCATCGTGCCCCCGGCAAAGATTGCCTGGCGCCATTGCCGTGCCAACAGCAGCAACCCGGTCACCAGGCTGCAGACAATCAACATGTAGCGGAATTCGCCGATCAGCGTGAAGGTCACGGCGATTTCATCCAGCGTCGCGCTGCGGTGCTCCTGGACCAGGGCCATCAAGCCCTGGTCGAACGCCGTCAGGTAGCGAAAGCCGATGAACAGGCCGATCAGGATCACCAGGCCCAGGCCTGCGATCAGTGCCGTGGCATGGCGATGGCGGCGCATGCTGCTGTTGACGCTCAGCCCGATCATCACCGCGATACTGCCGATGACCACGCCGGCCTGTGGCCAGAAACCTTCGGGCAGCGGCAGGCGAAACGCCGCCCCGGTGGCCCAGCCCGGCAGCAGGTACGCCACGGTCCAGCCTGCCGCAGCCAACACGCTGACGGCGGCGAAGCGTGGGAACGGCATGTCGCACATCCCGGCCACCATCGGCAACATCGGCCGTAGCGGGCCGATGAAGCGGCCCACCAGCAGGCTGGCGATACCGTAGCGCTGGAAATAGTTTTCCGCAGCGCTCATCCATTCCGGGTGATGCCGCAGCCCCGGCAGGCGCCGGATGTTCTGGTGGAAATGCCGGCCCAGGAAATACGACACCAGGTCCCCGAGCAACCCGCCAAGCAGGCCCAGCAGTAGCGTCTCGCCCAAGGACAACGCGCCGCTGCCGGCCAGCACGGCAATCGCAAACAACAGCACGGTACCCGGCACGATCAGGCCGGCGATGGCCAGGCACTCCACGCAGGCGACGATGAACACCGCCACCGCCAGCCATTGCGGGTTGACGGTCAACCAGCCGGTGATGCTATCGAGCCATGGGCCCATAAATACAACTCCATTGAATAGTGATTGGCATGCACCGAACCCCCCTGTGGGATTCTGCTGCGAACACAAAACCTGCGGCCACTGAAGATCAACTGTGGGAGCGAGCTTGCTCGCGATGGCGGTGTATCAGTCGGCCCCCATTCTGCTGACCCGACGCCAWCGCGAGCAAGCTCGCTCCCACAGGGGGATGCGGTGTTTGTGTTCATGAAAGTAAAAAGTAATCACGTCCTTCGACCTGTCCGCGCCGCAAAGGGTTGCGGGTGCACCACGGGGCGTAGGCGGCGTCGACGAAGCGGTAGGGCAGGTGCTCGTCGCGTCCCTGGGGGATACCCAGGCGGGTGGTCTGGATCGCATTGACCGTCGGCACGCCGACATCTTCCACCAGCAAGCGCTCGGGGTCGAAGCGTTTGGCGTCCCAGTCCGGCACTTTCAGCCCCAGGGCTTTGCACAGCAAGGTCTGGCCGGCACAGAGTTTTTGCGGTGTGCGCGGCCGACCTTGGGCGTCGGGGTTGTTGAGCAGCATCTGCGCCAGGCTCGCCGGCCCGCAAAGGGCATCGACCCACGGGTACGCCGATTTGATCAGCACCGCATTGCCAGGCCCTTGGGCGCTGAAGTTCAGCGAATCGCCGCCCCGGGCGTAGTACATATAGATGTGGCCGCCATCCAGAAACAGAGCCCTGCGTTTTTCTGTGTAGCCCAGCGAGGCGTGGCTGCCTTTTTCGGCGAAGTAATACGCCTCGGTCTCGATGATCCGCGCGCTGAGCCACAGGTCACCGACCTTGTGACGGATGACTTTGCCCAGCAGGTCCTTGGCAAGCACCTGGGCGTCGCGATCGAAAAAGGCGTGGGGCAGGGCGTTGGGCGATGGCAAATCGGTCATGGCGATAAACGAAGTGAGGCCAAAGGAAGCGCGATGATAGCAATGGAAAGCTTAATCACCGCTGAACAGTCGCTTCAACCGGCTGTTTACGCCTGTTTTGCTCCTCCGCCGGTCACCACTGTGAGTCCATGCTGTTAGTCGAGGGTTACGACAGCTATAATCTGCCGCTTTCCTCATCGCCAAGACCACACAGACCATGACTGAGTCCGTTCTTGACTACATGACCCGCCTGGGTCGCGCCGCTCGTGCAGCGTCGCGCATCATCGGCCGGGCCAGCACCGCGCAGAAAAACCGCGCCCTGCAGGCCGCCGCCAATGCGCTGGACGCTGCGCGTGCCGAGTTGTCCGCTGCCAACGAACTCGACCTGGCCGCCGGCCGGGCCAATGGTCTGGAGCCGGCCATGCTCGAGCGCCTGGCGCTGACCCCGGCACGCATCGACGGCATGATCGTCGGTCTGCGCCAGGTCGCGGCCCTGCCGGACCCGGTCGGCGCGATCCGCGACATGAGCTACCGGCCGTCGGGCATCCAGGTCGGCAAGATGCGCGTGCCCCTGGGCGTGGTCGGGATCATCTACGAGTCGCGGCCGAACGTAACCATCGACGCCGCCAGCCTGTGCCTGAAGTCGGGTAACGCGACCATCCTGCGTGGCGGCTCCGAGGCGATCCATTCCAACCGTGCCATTGCCGCCTGCATCCAGCGCGGCCTGGCCGAGGCCGATCTGCCGGCGGCCGTGGTGCAAGTGGTGGAAACCACCGACCGTGCCGCAGTCGGCGCGTTGATCACCATGCCCGAGTTCGTCGATGTCATCGTGCCGCGTGGCGGCAAGGGCCTGATCGAGCGGGTCAGCCGTGACGCCCGCGTGCCGGTGATCAAGCACCTGGACGGCATCTGCCACGTCTACGTCAGCGCCCACGCCGAATTGCCGAAGGCCCAGCGCATTGCCTTCAACGCCAAGACCTACCGCTACGGTATCTGCGGCGCGATGGAAACCCTGCTGGTGGACCAGGCCGTGGCCAAGGACTTCCTGCCGTCGATGGCTGCCCAGTTCCGCGAAAAAGGCGTCGAACTGCGCGGTTGCGAGCGCACCCGGGCGATCATCGAGGCCGTCGCGGCCACGCAAGAAGACTGGGACACCGAATACCTGGCGCCGATCCTGTCGATCCGTGTGGTCGACGGGCTGGAGGAAGCCATCGAGCACATCAATCGCCACGGCTCGCACCACACCGACTCCATTGTCAGTGAAAACCTGGGGGAAACCCGGCGCTTCGTGGCCGAGGTGGACTCGGCGTCGGTGATGATCAACACCCCGACCTGCTTCGCCGATGGCTTTGAATACGGATTGGGTGCCGAGATCGGCATTTCTACTGATAAGCTGCACGCCCGTGGCCCGGTAGGCCTCGAAGGCCTGACCTGCGAGAAGTACATCGTGGTCGGTGACGGCCAGTTGCGCGGACAGGAGTCGGTCTGACTTGGGCGATCTCGACCCGCCGGCCTCTATGACTACGACCGCTGTGACGGCGACCACCGCGCCAAAGCGCATTGGCATCCTGGGCGGCACGTTCGACCCGGTGCACATCGGCCATTTGCGCGGTGCGCTGGAAGTCGCCGACGCCCTGGCCCTCGATGAGCTCCGCCTGACGCCCAGCGCCCGGCCGCCTCACCGGGATACGCCGCAGGTGTCGGCGCAGGATCGCCTGGCGATGGTCGAGTGCGCGGTGGCCGGTGTGGCACCGTTGGTGGTGGACGCCCGCGAATTGCAGCGGGACAAACCGTCCTACACCATTGATACCCTGGAGCTGATGCGCGCCGAACTGGCCGCTGATGCCCAGGTTTTTCTGCTTCTGGGCTGGGACGCATTTTGCGGCCTGCCCACTTGGCATCGCTGGGAAGAGTTGCTCCAGCATTGCCACATCCTGGTGCTGCAACGCCCGGATGCCGACAGCGAGCCGCCGGATGCCTTGCGCAACCTGCTGGCGGCCCGCTCGGTGAGCGACCCGCTGGCCCTGAAAGGGCCGAGCGGACAGATTGCATTCGTCTGGCAGACGCCGCTCGCGGTATCCGCCACCCAGATCCGTCAACTGCTGGCCAGCGGTAAGTCGGTACGTTTCCTGGTGCCCGACGCGGTCCTGGCCTACATCGATGCGCACGGGCTTTACCGTGCGTCGAACTGAAAAAGGTGTGCTTCAAGGCACGTGAATGCGTGTAGCGAAGCGCCCGAACATACGAGCAAAACGAGTTTTATATGACTGACAAAGACGTAAGCAAAGTAAAGCGCAAAGGCACGTTCAAAAGCGCCCCGCTGCCGGTAGAGGCCCACACCGGCGTCGTACTGGCCGGTGAAGAACTGGTCAAGGTGGCCGTGGCGGCCCTGGAAGACGTCAAGGCCCAGGACATCCAGGTGATCGACGTTCGTGAAAAGCAGAGCATCACGGACTACATGATCATCGCCACCGGTACCTCCAACCGTCAGATCGGCGCCATGCTGGACAAGGTCCGCGAAGCGGTCAAGGCCCAGGGCGTCAAGCCGCTGGGTGAAGAAGGCAAGGGCGACAGCGACTGGGTACTGCTGGATATGGACGACGTCATCGTGCACATGATGACTGCCTCGGCGCGCCAGTTCTATGACCTGGAGCGCCTGTGGGCCGGTGCCGAGCAGAGCCGTTCGGCCAGCGCCGCGCACCACAGCCCGGAAAACCCCCATGAGCACTTCACCAAGCTCAACAAAGACCAGCAATAAGGGACCGCTGTGCGACTGCGCCTGATCGCCGTCGGTTCTCGCATGCCCAAGTGGGTGGAAGAAGGCTGGCATGAATATGCCAAGCGTCTTCCGTCCGAGCTGGCCCTGGAACTGGTGGAAATTCCGCTCAACACCCGTGGCAAGAACGCCGACGTGGCGCGCTTCATCCGCCAGGAAGGCGAAGCCATGCTGGCCAAGGTCGGGCCGAACGAGCGCATTGTCACCCTCGAAGTCCATGGCAAGCCCTGGAGCACCGAGCAACTGGCGGTTGAGCTCGATCGTTGGCGGTTGGATTCGCGCACGGTCAATTTCATGGTCGGTGGCCCGGAAGGGCTGGCGCCGGAAGTCTGTGCCCGGGCCGATCAGCGCTGGTCATTGTCGCCGTTGACGTTGCCACACCCGCTGGTGCGGATCCTGATCGGCGAACAGCTGTATCGTGCCTGGACAGTTCTGTCCGGGCACCCTTACCACAAGTAATCCTGCCCCATGCCCCAGCCGATCCGCATCAAGGACCACGAAAAAGACGCCCGTCTGGTGCGGGGTCGCGTCGTGTTCGGCGCTATTACGGTGGTGACGCTGATCTGCGTGCTGATTGCGCGCTTGTATTTCCTCCAGGTGATCCAGTACGAGTACCACTCGACCCTGTCGGAAAACAACCGGGTGCATGTGCAGCCGATTCCGCCGACCCGCGGGTTGATCTTCGACCGCAACGGCGTGGTGGTGGCGGATAACCGGCCCAGTTTCAGCCTGAGCATGACCCGCGAGCGCTCCGGCGACTGGCAGCACGTGCTCGACGTGATCGTCGAGGTGCTGCAACTGACGCCCGAGGACCGGGCGATCTTCGAGAAACGCATGCGCCAGGGCCGACGTCCGTTCGAGCCGGTGCCGATCCTGTTCGAGCTGACCGAAGAGCAGATCGCCCTGATCGCCGTGAACCAGTTCCGCCTGCCCGGCGTCGAGGTGGTGGCGCAGTTGGTGCGTCATTATCCCCAGGGGCCACACTTTGCCCACTCGGTCGGCTACATGGGGCGGATCAACGAGAAAGAGCTCAAGACCCTCGATCCGGTCAATTACAGCGGCACCCACCATATCGGCAAGACCGGCATCGAGCGTTTCTACGAGCCCGAGCTGCATGGCCAGGTGGGTTACGAGGAAGTCGAAACCAACGCCCGCGGCCGCGTATTGCGGGTGCTCAAGCGCACCGACCCGATTCCTGGCAAGGACATCGTCCTGAGCCTGGATATCAAGCTGCAAGAGGCCGCCGAAGCGGCGCTGGGCGGTCGGCGTGGTGCCGTGGTGGCGCTGGATCCGAACACCGGCGAGGTGCTGGCGATGGTCAGCCAGCCGAGTTTCGACCCGAACCTGTTCGTCACCGGTATCAGCTTCAGGGCCTACGCCGATTTGCGCGATTCGATCGATCGGCCACTGTTCAACCGTGTGCTGCGCGGCCTCTATCCGCCGGGGTCGACCATCAAGCCGGCCGTGGCGATTGCCGGGCTGGACTCCGGCGTGGTGACCGCGTCGAGCCGGGTCTATGACCCCGGCTATTACATGCTGCCCAACTACGACCACAAGTACCGCAACTGGAACCGCACCGGCGACGGTTATGTGGACCTGGAAACGGCCATCATGCGTTCCAACGACACCTACTTCTATGACCTGGCCCACAAGCTGGGGATCGATCGGTTGTCGTCCTACCTGGGCAAGTTCGGCATCGGCCAGAAGGTCTCCCTGGACATGTTCGAAGAGTCGCCTGGCTTGATGCCGTCCCGGGAATGGAAGCGCGTGACCCGGCGCCAGGCCTGGTTCCCCGGCGAAACCCTGATCCTGGGGATCGGCCAGGGCTACATGCAGGCCACGCCCTTGCAGCTGGCCCAGGCCACGGCGCTGGTGGCGAGCAAGGGCAAGTGGTATCGCCCGCACCTGGCCAAGACCATCGAAGGCCAGAAACCGGTGGACCCGGACCCGATGCCAGACATCATCCTGCGCAATCCGTCGGACTGGCAGAAGGTCAACAACGGCATGCAGCAAGTGATGCACGGCGCCCGGGGCACCGCCCGCAAGGCGGCCATCGGCTCGCCCTATCGCATTGCCGGCAAGAGCGGTACGGCCCAGGTCGTCGCCATCAAGCAGGGCGAGAAGTACGACCGCTCCAAGGTCCAGGAACGCCATCGCGACCACGCCTTGTTCGTCGGCTTCGCGCCGGCCGACAACCCGAAGATCGTCGTGTCGGTGATGGTCGAGAACGGTGAGTCGGGTTCCGGCGTCGCCGCGCCGGTGGTGCGCCAGATCATGGACGCCTGGCTGCTGGACGAGCACGGCCAGCTCAAGCCTGAATACGCAAGCCCCACCACTGCGGAGGCTACGGCCCGTGAAGAATAATTTCGACCGGATCCTCTCCAGCGAAGATGTGATGCGCCGCCGTGCCACCTTGTTGCAGCGCATGCACATCGATGGTCCGTTGCTGATCCTGCTGCTGACCCTGGCCGCAGGCAGCCTGTTCGTGCTGTATTCGGCCAGTGGCAAGAACTGGGACCTGCTGGGCAAGCAGGCCACCTCGTTCGGCATCGGCCTGGTGTCGATGATCGTCATTGCCCAGCTCGAGCCGCGCTTCATGGCCCGCTGGGTGCCGCTGGCCTATGTGGTGGGCGTGAGCCTGCTGGTGGTGGTGGACGTGATGGGCCACAACGCCATGGGCGCCACTCGCTGGATCAACATTCCCGGGGTGATCCGCTTCCAGCCATCGGAGTTCCTCAAGATCATCATGCCGGCGACCATCGCCTGGTACCTGTCCAAGCGCACCCTGCCGCCGCAGCTCAAGCACGTGTGCATCAGCCTGTTGCTGATTGGCATCCCGTTCATCCTGATCGTGCGCCAGCCGGACCTCGGCACTTCGCTGCTGATCCTGGCCGGCGGCGCTTTCGTGCTGTTCATGGGCGGGTTGCGCTGGCGCTGGATCCTCAGCGTGGTCGCCATCGCCGTGCCGGTGTCGGTGGCCATGTGGTACTTCGTGATGCACGACTACCAGAAGCAACGCATCCTGACCTTCCTCGACCCGGAGAGCGATCCGCTGGGCACCGGCTGGAACATCATCCAGTCCAAGGCCGCCATCGGCTCCGGCGGGGTGTTCGGCAAGGGTTGGCTGATGGGCACCCAGTCGCACCTGGACTTTCTGCCGGAAAGCCATACCGACTTCATCATCGCCGTGATGGGCGAGGAGTTCGGCCTGGTGGGCATCTGCGTGCTGCTGTTGATCTATTTGCTGCTGATCGGCCGGGGGCTGGTGATCACCGCCCAGGCCCAGACGTTGTTCGGCAAGTTGCTGGCGGGCAGCCTGACCATGACGTTTTTTGTTTATGTTTTCGTCAACATCGGTATGGTCAGTGGCCTGTTGCCGGTCGTGGGGGTGCCGTTGCCATTCATTAGCTACGGAGGAACTTCGCTGGTGACACTACTGTCAGCGTTTGGGGTCTTGATGTCGATTCATACGCATCGCAAGTGGATCGCGCAGGTTTGAATAAGGTGAAGAGTTCAATGCAAGCAATGCGTGGCTGGTCGACGCGATATGCGCCGTGGATCGGCCTGGTCGGCTTCCTGGGCGGTGCATCCCATGCCCAGGCCGGCGAATACGAAGGCTCGCCGCAGGTGGCCGAATTCGTCGGTGAGATGACCCGCGACTACGGTTTTGCCGGTGAGCAACTGATGGGGGTGTTTCGCGAGGCCGAGCGCAAGCAGTCGATCCTTGACGCCATCTCCCGGCCCGCCGAGCGGGTCAAGCAGTGGAGCGAGTACCGGCCGATGTTCATCACCGAGGCGCGTATCGCCCGGGGCGTGGACTTCTGGCGCCAGCACGAGGCGGCCCTGGCCCGTGCCGAGCAGGAATACGGCGTACCGGCCCAGTTCATTGTGGCGATCATTGGCGTCGAGACCTTCTTTGGCCGTAACACCGGGAATTTCCGGGTGATCGACGCGCTGTCGACCCTGGGCTTCGATTACCCGCCGCGCGCCGAATTCTTCCGCAAGGAGCTGCGCGAGTTCCTGCTGCTGGCCCGCGAAGAGCAGGTCGATCCGCTGACCCTCAAGGGTTCCTATGCCGGGGCCATGGGCTTGCCGCAATTCATGCCCAGCAGTTTTCGCGCTTACGCGGTGGACTTCGACGACGACGGCCACATCAATATCTGGACCAACCCGACCGATGCCATCGGCAGTGTTGCCAGCTATTTCAAGCGCCACGGCTGGGAAGCCGGCCAGCCGGTGGTCAGCCGTGCCGACGTGCGTGGCGAGCAGGTGGACGAGGGCCTGACCGAGGGCATCGAGCCGACGAAAACCGTCGGGGAGTTGCGGGCGTTGGGCTGGTCGAGTCATGATGCGCTGCGTGACGACATGCCGGTCACCGCGATACGCCTGGAAGGCGAACAAGGCCCCGAATACTGGATGGGCCTGAAGAATTTCTACGCGATTACGCGTTATAACCGCAGCGTGATGTACGCCATGGCCGTATATCAACTGTCTGAAGAGCTGGTCAAAGCACGGGGCGTCAAATAATGCGGGCATTGCCTACCTATCTACCCCTGAAAGCCAAGCCCCTCAAGCTCGTGGCGTTGGCCGCGCTGTCGCTGTTGGTCGTCAGTTGTTCGACCAGCCGCGCGCCGGCCCAGAAAAACTCCACCGCCGTGCGCGCGACGCCCGGCCTGGACATCAACCGGGCCCACAAGGACGGCGCGCCGTGGTGGGACGTGGATGTCTCGCGCATTCCCGACGCCACGCCGACCCTGCACACTGGCCCCTACAAGGCCAACCCGTACACGGTGCTGGGCAAGACCTATTTCCCGCTGTCCGACTCCAAGCGCTACGTGGCCTCGGGCACGGCGTCCTGGTATGGCACCAAGTTCCACGGCCAGAACACCGCCAACGGCGAAGTGTATGACCTGTATGGCATGAGCGCGGCCCACAAGACCTTGCCGCTGCCCAGCTATGTGCGGGTGACCAACCTGGACAACAACAAGAGCGTGATCCTGCGGGTCAATGACCGTGGGCCGTTCTATTCCGACCGCATCATCGACTTGTCGTATGCGGCGGCGAAAAAACTTGGTTACGCTGAAATCGGCACCGCGCGGGTCAAGGTTGAAGGTATCGACCCGCAGGAATGGTGGGCCCAACGCGGCCGTCCGGCGCCTTTGATGCTCAACGAGCCGAAAGTGGCGCAAAATGCCGCGCCGACCGTAACGGCGTCCACCGGTACGGTCGAGCAGTGGACGCCACCGCCGCAGCAGCACGCGGCGGCCGTAGTGCCCGTTCAGCTCGACGCAAAAAAAAACGCTTCTGCAACAGCGTCTGGCCAGTTTCTGCAAGTGGGCGCGTTCGCCAACCCGGACGCTGCCGAGCTGCTGAGGTCGAAGCTCAGCTCGATGGTGAGCGCTCCGGTGTTCATCAGCTCGATCGTGCGCAACCAGCAGACACTGCATCGGGTGCGCCTGGGGCCAATCGGTTCTCCGGGTGAAGTCCAGCAAGTGCAGAACAGTGTGCGCCTGGCCAATCTCGGTTCGCCGAGCCTGGTCACCGCCGAGTAATTGATTGAGGCCCGCTTGCGGTTGGAGCGGGTCAGGTTGTTGGCTCCATGAATAATAAAAGCCCGGCAAGGGTTGTGAGTGAGCAACTTAAATACGCGGCGACCCGTTAGAAGGTTGCCTGTTTTAGTTTTGCCTTCGGGCAGTCCCATTAGCGATTTCGAGAGACGGATGAACATCACCACCTTTGCCAAACGCCTTTGCCTGCTAGTCCCGCTGCTTCTCTCCCCAGCCGCGTTCGCGGTCGAGATGATGCCTGCGCCTCCTCAATTGGCCGCCAAATCCTTTGTGCTCATGGATGCCAGCAGCGGCGAGGTCCTGGTAGAGAACAACGGTGACCAGCGCCTGCCACCGGCCAGCCTGACCAAGCTGATGACCGCCTACATCGCCACCCTGGAAATTCGTCGCGGCCAGATCGGTGAAAACGATCCGGTGACCGTCAGCGAAAACGCCTGGCGTACCGGCGGTTCGCGGATGTTCATCAAGGTCGGTTCGCAAGTGACCGTCAGCGACCTGCTGCACGGCATCATCATCCAGTCCGGCAACGACGCCAGCGTCGCCCTGTCCGAGCACATCGCCGGCAGCGAAGATGCGTTCGCCGACATGATGAACAAAACCGTGGCCGACCTGGGCATGACCAACAGCCACTTCATGAACCCTACCGGTCTGCCGAACCCTGAGCACTACTCGTCGGCTCACGACATGGCGCTGTTGGCACGGGCGATCATTCACGAAGACCCGGCGCACTATGCCATCTACTCCCAGAAGGAATTCTTCTGGAACGGCATCAAGCAGCCTAACCGCAACCTGCTGCTGTGGCGCGACAAGACCGTCGATGGCCTGAAGACCGGCCACACCGACGAGGCCGGCTACTGCATGGTGTCCTCGGCTGTCCGTGAAGGCATGCGCCTGATCGCCGTCGTCTTCGGCACCAGCAGCGAAGTGGCCCGGGCCGCTGAAACCCAGAAGCTGCTGACCTACGGTTTCCGCTTCTTCGAAACCCAGACCTTCTACCAGAAGGGCACCGAACTGGCCCAGGCCCAGGTCTGGAAAGGCACCACCAATCAAGTGAAGGCCGGTCTGGCCCAAGACCTGACCATGACCTTGCCTAAAGGCCAGCTCAAGAAGCTCGCTGCCAGCATGACCATGAACCCGCAACTGACCGCTCCCATCGCCAAGGGCGACGTGATCGGTAAAGTCGAAGTCAAACTGGACGACAAAGTGGTGCACAGCGCCGACCTGATCGCTCTGGACGCGGTCGAGGAAGGTGGTATCTTCCGCCGCATGTGGGATAGCATCCGTCTATTCTTCTACGGCTTGTTCAACTGATTGAAGTGTTGACCTGCATGGCCTCGTTCCCATCCGGAGCGGGGCCATGTGCGTTACCACGGCTTACGAGGCCGTTACCCCATGACAGACTCTGAAGTAAAAGCGCCAAAGATCGAATTCCCCTGCGCGGATTATCCGATCAAGGTCATCGGCGACACCGGTGTGGGTTTCAAGGATCGGATCATTGCGATCCTTGAAAAACATGCCACCGTTGACCACAAGACCCTGGCCGAGCGCCAGAGTACCAACGGCAAGTACACGACGATCCAGTTGCACATCATTGCCACCGGCCAGGAACAGCTCTACGACATCAACAGCGAGCTGCGTGCGACCGGTTTCGTGCACATGGTGTTGTGATGCCGGGCACGCTGGGCTTTCGCGAGCTGGGCACGATGGCTTACGAGCCGGTCTGGCATGCCATGCAACGCTTCACGAACGAACGCGGCACCACCGCCGACGATGAAGTCTGGCTGGTGGAACACCCACCGGTGTTCACCCAGGGCCAGGCCGGCAAGGCCGAGCACCTGTTGCTGCCGGGGGATATCCCGGTGGTGAAGGTCGACCGGGGCGGGCAGGTGACCTACCATGGCCCTGGCCAACTGGTCGCCTACCTGTTGCTGGATGTGCGCAAGCTGGGGTTTGGCGTGCGCGAGCTGGTCACCCGCATGGAGACATGCCTGATCGAGCTGCTGGCCAGCTACGGTGTGACGGCGGCGGCCAAGCCGGATGCGCCGGGCGTCTATGTCGACGGGGCGAAGATCGCCTCCTTGGGATTGCGAATCCGCCACGGCTGTTCGTTTCATGGCCTGGCGCTGAACGTGGACATGGACCTTGCGCCATTTCGACGGATTAATCCCTGTGGCTACGCGGGACTGGCGATGACCCAGTTGAGCGAGCATGCAGGATCGATTGAATTTGCCGAGGTAAGTGCCCGGCTGCGCGCGCAGCTCGTCAAACACCTCGACTATGCTGAGCAGACGACCCTCACGGGCGGAATCGACTGATATGACTACTGATGCAGTGCAAACCATTATCCCGACGCAGGACGTCACCGAGCGTCCGGCCCCACGTGCCAAGGTAGAGGCCGGCGTCAAGCTGCGCGGCGCCGAGAAGGTTGCACGCATCCCGGTCAAGATCATCCCGACCACCGAATTGCCGAAGAAGCCTGACTGGATCCGCGTGCGCATCCCGGTGTCCCCGGAAGTCGACCGGATCAAGGCCCTGCTGCGCAAGCACAAGCTGCACAGCGTCTGCGAAGAAGCCTCCTGCCCGAACCTGGGCGAGTGCTTCTCCGGCGGCACTGCCACGTTCATGATCATGGGCGACATCTGCACCCGTCGCTGCCCATTCTGTGACGTCGGCCACGGCCGTCCGAAACCATTGGACACCAACGAGCCGGAAAGCCTGGCCATCGCTATCGCCGACCTGAAGCTCAAGTACGTGGTCATCACCTCGGTGGACCGTGACGACCTGCGTGACGGCGGTGCCCAGCACTTTGCCGACTGCATCCGCGAGATCCGCAAGCTGTCGCCGAACGTCCAGCTGGAAACCCTGGTGCCCGATTACCGTGGCCGCATGGACATCGCCCTGGAAATCACCGCCGCCGAGCCACCGGATGTGTTCAACCACAACCTGGAAACCGTGCCGCGCCTGTACAAGGCCGCGCGTCCGGGTTCGGATTACCAGTGGTCGTTGACCTTGCTGCAACGCTTCAAGCAGATGATGCCGCACATTCCGACCAAGTCTGGCTTGATGCTGGGCCTGGGTGAAACTGACGAGGAAGTCATCGAGGTCATGAAGCGCATGCGTGAGCATGACATCGACATGCTGACCTTGGGCCAGTACCTGCAGCCTTCGCGTAGTCACCTGCCGGTGCAGCGTTTTGTGCATCCGGATACCTTTGCCTGGTTTGCAGAGGAAGGGTACAAGATGGGCTTCAAGAACGTGGCTTCGGGGCCGTTGGTGCGGTCTTCGTATCATGCGGATGAGCAGGCTAAGTTGGTCAAGGCTGAGCTGCTCGGGTCCTGATTTTTTAGCGTTGGTTTTGGGGTGGTGTGTATATCCGTTTTTGCGTAACGGCGGCTTATGGTTCCGCTCTTACAGCGGGTCACTTTTGGAAGAGCGCCAAAAGTAACCAAAAGCGCTTTGCCCCACCACTCGGTGCCTCGCCTAGGCTCGGCATGCCTTCACTCCGGCATTGGTTCGTGGGCCGCCGCGAAGGGCCATCCATGGCCCAGCGCGGCTAACCCGGCATCCATGCCGGGTTGCCCACGAACCAATGCCTGCGTTCAGCCATCGTGGTTAACGGGGCACCCGAGATCAACGTCCTCCCCGAGGCGGCCTTAGAGCCGACCTGGTTCTCCCGGTCGTGCTCCGATCCAATTGTGGGAGCGAGCTTGTTCGCGATGGCGATGTGTCAGTTTGCGGTGATGTTGGATGTGCCGACCTCATCGCGAGCAGGCTCGCTCCCACAGGGTTTTGCGGTGTATATGGGTTTTGTGACTGCTGAAGATCCAATGTGGGAGCGAGCCCGCTCGCGAAGGCGATGTCACAGTCAATGAAGATGTTGGATCTGCTGGCCTCATCGCGAGCAAGCTCGCTCCCACAAAGGGGATCTGCGGTGTATATGGGTTTTGTGGCTGTTGAAGATCCAATGTGGGAGCGAGCTTGCTCGCGATAGCGGTGGTGCAGCTACATAAATGCTGGATGTGCCGCGCTTTGGCTTTTGATCTTGGACGCCCCGTTAAACCACGCTGGCCGAACGCAGGCATTGTGGAGTGGGCATCCCGGCATGGATGCCGGGATAGCCGCGCTGGGCCATGGATGGCCCTTCGCGGTGGGCCCACGGAGCAATGCCGGAGTGAGGGCATGCCGAGCCTAGGCGAGGCACCGAGTGGTGGGGCAGAGCGTTTTTGGTTACTTTTGGCGCTCTTTCCAAAAGTGACCCGCTGTAAGAGCGGAACCGCCAGCCGCCGTTACAAAAAAAACGGATATACACACGATCAAAAAACCGGGAACCCCATGGCCCTAACCCCACACCACCCCGTCCCAGCCCTCCCTCAAGAAGGCCTGATCGCAGTGATCGCCCCCGCCGGTCCCGCCCCCCTGGACACGGAAAAAGCCATCCAATGGATGCGAGCCCGGGGCCATGAGCTGCGAATATTCCCAGGCGTCTATGAAAAGAACGACTACCTGGCCGGCAGCGACGAGACAAGGCTCAACGACCTGCACACCGCCTTCGCCGACCCAGAAGTCAAAGCCATCATCTGCCTACGCGGCGGCTACGGCACCCCCCGTCTACTCGATCGTATCGATTTCGAGCTCTTGAAACGCAACCCCAAACCATTCGTAGGCTACAGCGACATCACCGCCCTGCACCTGGCCATCAGCCGCTACGCAGGCTTCGTGACCTTCCACGGGCCGTTGCTCAACGCCGATCTGCTGGGCGACAAGGAACCCCCAACCGTCACCTCGTTTTTCAGCCTGCTGCATGGACAGTTGAAGTCCGGCAGCACGCTGAACCACCCCGCCGCCTACCCATTGACCACCGTCGAGCCAGGCATCGCCCACGGGCGTCTGCTGGGCGGCAATCTGTCGATGATTGCCGCGACCATGGGCACGCCTTATCAGATCGACGCCGAAGGGGTGATCCTGTTCATCGAAGACGTCAACGAGCCGCTGTACCGCATCGACCGACTGCTGACGCAACTGCGGTTGGCCGGCACGTTGCACCAGCTACGCGGCGTTTTGGTGGGGGATGTGGCCGGGGTCGACGTCGAGGCGTTGAACCGCTTGCTCAAGCAGACCTTCGAGCCATTGCGCATCCCGGTGCTGTCCGGCTGGCGCAGCGGGCACTGCGATCCGAACCTGACCTTGCCCATGGGGGCGTTGGTGAGATTGGATGCGGGGGAGAAGAGGTTGGTGCTGGAGCAGGATGTGGTGGTCGGTCGCTAGTCGTGTAGCGTCTGTCACTCAGTCATCGCGAGCAAGCTCGCTCCCACAGGTTGATCGAATGTGGGAGCGAGCCTGCTCGCGATAGCGGTAGCCGCCAGAACCCAATTCAGCGGCTACGCAACGCCTCCAGCAACTGGTGCGTCGGATACCCATCCGCCGGCCAGCCGAAGAACTGCTGGGCGCTGCGGATGGCCTTGCGAGTGTTGGCGCCGATGATGCCGTCGGGGTTGCCCGCGTCGTAGTTGTGCTTGCCCAGCAGGGTTTGCAGCTCGATGCGTTCGCTGCGGCTCAGGGGCAGGTCTTCCTTGGGCCACTGGCCATAGACCAGCCCGCCGTCGGTGAAGCGCTTTGACAACAACCCGACCGCCAAGGCATAGGACGACGAGTTGTTGTACTTGAGGATGGCGCGGAAGTTATCGAAGATCAGGAACGCCGGGCCGCGATGGCCGGCCGGCAGGAGCAGGGACGCCGACAGCTGTTTGTCATCCGGGGTTATTGGCAGGCCACCATACTCTGAAACCCCCAGTCGCTCCCATTCAGCAACAGGCTTGCGGATCGTGCCATCGGCCAGTGTGTAGTCGAAGCCCTCTGGGAGATCGACCTCGAACCCCCACGGCTGGCCACGCTGCCAGCCGGAGCTTTGCAGGTAGTGGGCGGTCGAGGCCAGGGCGTCGGTGGAGCTGCCCCAGATGTCGCGGCGACCGTCGCCGTCGAAATCCACTGCATGGGTGTTGTACGTGGTGGGAATGAACTGGGTCTGGCCCATGGCGCCGGCCCAGGAACCGAGCATTTTTTCCGGTGTGATATCGCCCTGTTGCAGGATTTGCAGCGCGGCGATCAGTTGTGCATGGGCAAAACCCGGGCGCCGTCCTTCGTAGGCCAGGGTCGCCAGTGAGTTGATCACCGACTTGCTGCCTTGGAACTGGCCGAAGTTGCTCTCCATGCCCCACACCGCTACCAGCGCTTCGCGATCGACGCCATAACGCTGCTCGATGCTTTGCAGGACCTGGGCGTTCTGTTGGATCAGGCTCTTGCCTTTGTTGACCCGCAGTGGTGACAGCGCGCCATCGAGGTATTCCCACACGGGACGGGTGAATTCCGGCTGGCTGCGGTCGGCCTTGATCACGCTCATGTCCGGGCTGACGCCGACAAACGCACGGTCGAACAAATCGGCGCGGATCCCGGCGGCCAGGGCTTCCTTGCGAAACCCGGACTGCCATTGCGCGAAGGTCTGGGTAGGCGCAATGGCCAGGTCATCACCGGTGGGCACCACAGGCGGCACGATGGCCGGAGCGGTCACGGCGGGAGCGGTCTGGAGCGGTTGGGCGTCGGCGGCGGTAGGTTTTTCGGCGCAGGCGACAAGCAGGACAACGCTTGCGGCAACAATCATTTGGCGCAGTGGCCAACGATGGGAAAGACAGAAGGGCATGCACGGGTCCAGAAATACAAATCAGGTGCTGACCTTAACATGCGAAAGGGGCGTAGGGCTTGTCCGGTTGTTTCAAGCGGCCAGAAAGCAAGAAGCCTCCCAGTTGTCAGACTGGAAGGCTTCGCGGCGGTAGCTGCCTTTGCCCTTGGCGGGTCGTTCCTGGCGGCTGCGGAACAGGGGCTGGGCGACGATGGATTTGGCCTTGTTGGGGCCATGCTTGGATGGCTTTTTGCTCATGATGGGTACTCTCGTGGGGTGGTTTTTGCGGGGCAAATCATGGGACAGAGTTGGGTGGTTGTCCAGTCCCTGCATTGCGTAGGAAATTTCATCTGAGATGAAGCGCTTTTGTGGCGAGGGAGCTTGCTCCCGCTGGGCTGCGACTGTAGGAGCTGTCGAGCGCAGCGAGGCTGCGATCTTGTCCCAGGCAGTTGAGTCGCAAGCGAAAGATCAGGATCAAAAGATCGCAGCCTTCGGCAGCTCCTACACGCAGTCCAGCGGGAGCAAGCTCCCTCGCCACAGGTACTGTGTTATTCAGCGGGCAAAGGGAGTCGCTGCCCAGCCATCAACAGCGACAAGCGACTGAGGCTCATCCATGGTGAGCCAGCGGCCTGGCCCTTGATCTGCGCATCGATGCGCTGGGCTTCGAGCAGCAACTGCGCCCAACGCGACGCGGAATAACGTTGCAGGGCCTTGCTCATCAGCGGTTTGCGTTTGTCCCAGACGGGCGGGCGGGCCTGGCTGAAGGCCTTGTCCAGCGGTACGCCCTGGCTGTATTGCAGCGACAGGTTGGCCAGCAGGCGCAATTCCCGGGCCAGGGCCCAGAGGATCACCGGCGGCTCGACGCCTTCGCCCCGCAGGCCTTCGAGCATGCGCAGGGCATGGGCGGCCTCACCGTTGAGGATCGCATCGGTCAGCCCGAAGACATCGAAGCGCGCACTGTCGGCCACGGCAGCCTGCACCGTTTCCACGGTGATCTGCCCGCTCTCGGCCATCAGCTTGAGCTTCTCGATTTCCTGGGCGGCGGCCAGCAGGTTGCCTTCGACCCGGGCGGCAATCAGCTCCACTGCGTCCTGGCTGGCCGAGAGACCGGCTTGGGACAGGCGCTGGCGGATCCAACTGGGCAACTGGCTGACATCCACCGGCCAGATTTGCACGAACTGGGTCTGCGGGCCTTCGACCAGGGCCTTGCCCCATTTGGTCTTCTGCGCGCTGCCGTCGAGTTTCGGCAAGCTGATGAGCAGTACCGTGTCCTCGGCCGGGCGTGAGCAATATTCGATCAGCGCAGCGGTGCCTTTGTCACCGGGTTTGCCAGACGGCAAACGCAGTTCCAGCAGGCGTTTTTCGGCGAACAACGACATGCTCGCCCCGGCCTGCAGCAGCGTGCCCCAGTCGAAACTGGCGTCGGCGGCGAAGACCTGGCGTTCGTCGAAGCCTTGCTGGCGTGCAGCGGCGCGGATGGCGTCGGCGGCTTCCTGGCACAGCAGCGGGTCATCGCCACTGATGATGTAGACCGGCGCGAGGGCGCCTTGCAGGTGTTTGCCGAGTTGGGCGGGAGCGAGCTTCATAAGAGAAGGCGAGCGGGGCGCCGGAACGCCCCGCAAGGCTTATTCAGCCGGGATCTGCATCGGCGACTGTTGCGGGGTTTCCGCTTCAGCCTTGCGTGCCGCTTCCAGCGCATCGGCTTCGGCCTTGGCGCGGGCGTCGGCGGTCTGCTGCAGTTGCTCCAGTTGGGCCGGGTTCAACTGTTGCAGGCGCAACATCATGCGCTGTACGAGCTCACGACGCATTTCGCCGCGCACTTCGATGGACTCCTGGTCGGAGCCGGTGATGTTGTTGCCATCGTGCAGGTAGACCTTCTGCACCTGGAGCTTGTCATCCAGCAGCGACAGGTTGTTGTGGCCACGGATCTCATAGCTCAGCACGTTGGTCAGCTCGTATTCGGCCGAACGGCCGGCACCGGCATAGCTCAGGCTGCGCTGGCTTTGTTGTTCACTCGCCAACACCAGCTTGTACGGTGCACCGCTATAGACCTTGACGCCGCTGTTCTCCAGGGTCTGGCGCAGCATTTTCACGGTTTCGCCATAGGCGTCCCGTGCGCTGAGGTCCAGTTCCTTGATCGCCAGCTCGGTGGTGCCGGTGCCGCGCAGTTGGAAGCCGCAGGCGCTCAACAGGACCGCCAGGCCCACTACCAGCAGATTACGTTTGATCATCTTGTTGCTCCCCTTGAACCCTATGGGGGTCGATCATGCGACCCCGCAGGTTGTATTCGGCGCCAGGCTCAAGCCCGCGCCCGATCCAATTAGCTTGCGACGATGTTGACCAGCTTGCCGGGCACGACGATCACTTTGCGAATCGTCAGGCCATCGACGAAGCGCAGTACGTTTTCATTCGCCCGTGCAGCGGCTTCGACTTCTTCGCGAGTGGCGGCGGCCGGCATTTCGATCTGGCCGCGCAGCTTGCCGTTGACCTGGATGACCAGGGTCAGGCTGTCCTGCACCAGCGCGGTTTCGTCCACCAGCGGCCAGCGTGCGTCAATCACCGGATCGGCGTGACCCAGTTGATTCCACAGTTCGTGGCTGATGTGCGGGGTGATCGGCGCGAGCAGCAACGTCACGGCTTCCAGGCCTTCGTGAACCAGAGCGCGATCCTGCTCGGTGCCTTGCGCAGCTTTTTCCAGCACGTTCATCAGCGTCATCACCTGGGCGATGGCGGTGTTGAATTTGTGGTTCTGGCCGACGTCATGGCTGGCCTGCTTGATGGCCAGGTGGATCGAGCGGCGAATGGCTTTCTGCTCGTCGTTCAGGCTGGCGACGTCCAGTTTGCCCGGCAGGCCCTGGGTGACGTGGGCTTGCGCCAGGCGCCAGACGCGCTTGAGGAAACGGTGCGAACCCTCGACGCCCGAATCGGACCACTCTGCGCTCATGTCAGGTGGCGAGGCGAACATCATGAACAGGCGGCAGGTGTCTGCGCCGAACTGGTCGATCATCGACTGTGGGTCGACGCCGTTGTTCTTCGACTTGGCCATTTTCTCGGTGCCGCCGATTTCCACCGGCAGGCCGTCG
Organism: Pseudomonas sp. KB_12; assembly: GCF_052114545.1. NCBI lineage: Bacteria > Pseudomonadati > Pseudomonadota > Gammaproteobacteria > Pseudomonadales > Pseudomonadaceae > Pseudomonas > Pseudomonas sp. KB_12. The sequence goes on from NZ_JBFREY010000028.1 coordinate 49,258, forward strand.
GCGATCAGCTTGGCGCTGATGACCTTGGCCTTGCTGTCGCGTTCGAGCTCGACGTCGCTCGGGTTGAACCAGGTGTAGGCACCGTTGGCTTCGCGACGATAGTAAGTCTCGGCGATCACCATGCCTTGGGTCAGCAGGTTCTTGAATGGCTCGTTGGAGCTCACCAGGCCTTCGTCACGCATCAGCTTGTGGAAGAAGCGTGCGTAGAGCAGGTGGAGAATGGCGTGTTCGATGCCGCCGATGTACTGGTCCACTGGCAACCAGTGGTCAGCCGCGGATTTTTCCACCAGGCCGCCTTGATAGTGCGGCGAGGCGTAGCGCGCGTAGTACCAGGACGACTCGACGAAGGTGTCCATGGTGTCGGTTTCACGCTTGGCCGGTGCGCCGCATTTCGGGCAGCTGCACTCATAGAACTCGGGCATGCGCGCCAGGGGCGAACCGGCGCCGTCGGGTACGACGTCTTCCGGCAGGACCACGGGCAGTTGATCTTCCGGCACCGGTACGTCACCGCAGGTGTCGCAATGCACGATCGGGATCGGGCAGCCCCAGTAGCGTTGGCGGCTGATGCCCCAGTCCCGCAGGCGGAACTGGGTGCGCGAGGCACCGAGGTTCTTCTTGATCAGGGCGACTTCGATGGCATCGAACGCGCCAGGGAAATCCAGGCCGTTGAACTCACCGGAGTTGATCAGCTCGCCATGTTCGCCATAGGCGTCCTGCCAAGGTTCCGGGGTCTGGTCGCCGGCGCTGGTGCGCACCACGGCTTTGACCGGCAGGTTGTACTTGTGGGCGAATTCGAAATCGCGCTCGTCGTGGGCCGGCACTGCCATGACAGCGCCGTCGCCGTAGTGCATCAGCACGTAGTTGGCGACCCACACCGGCAGTTTCTCGCCGGTGAGCGGGTGCTCGACGAACAGCGAGGTTGGCAGGCCTTTCTTCTCCTGGGTGGCGACGTCGGCTTCGGCGACGCTGCCGCCCTTGCATTCGGCGATGAACGCCTGCAGCTCAGGGTTGTTCTGTGCCGCCAGGGTGGCCAGCGGATGCTCGGCGGCCACGGCCACATACGTGGCGCCCATCAGGGTGTCCGGGCGGGTGGTGAAGACTTTCAGGGTGCCGGCTTCGCCAATGGAGGCGACGTCGTAGGGGAACTGCACTTCCATGCCCCGGGACTTGCCGATCCAGTTGCGCTGCATGGTCTTGACCTGCTCGGGCCAGCCGGTCAGTTCGTCGAGGCTCTCCAGGAGCTCATCCGCGTAGGCGGTGATCTTGAAGTAGTACATCGGGATTTCGCGCTTTTCGATCAGCGCGCCCGAGCGCCAGCCGCGACCGTCGATCACTTGCTCGTTGGCCAGTACGGTCTGGTCCACCGGGTCCCAGTTCACGGTGCCGTTCTTGCGGTAGATCACGCCTTTTTCGAACAGGCGGGTGAACAGCCATTGTTCCCAGCGGTAGTAGTCGGGCTTGCAGGTGGTGACCTCGCGGGACCAATCCACCGCCAGGCCCAGGCTGCGCAGCTGGGTCTTCATGTAGGCGATGTTTTCGTAGGTCCACTTGGCGGGGGCCACGTTGTTCTTCATCGCGGCGTTTTCCGCCGGCATGCCGAAGGCGTCCCAACCCATGGGTTGCAGGACGTTCTTGCCTTGCATGCGCTGGTAGCGGGAGATCACGTCGCCGATGGTGTAGTTGCGCACGTGCCCCATGTGTAGCTTGCCGCTGGGGTAAGGGAACATCGACAGGCAGTAGAAAGTCTCCTTGCCTGGCTGTTCGCTGACTTCAAAGGACTTTTGCTCGTCCCAGAACGACTGGGCGGCGGCTTCGATCTCACGGGGCTGGTAGTGTTCGTGCATGGCTACTTTTGTACTGAATGGGGTGGCCCAATCCTCTTCGTTGCCATGCTGGACGCAGACGACGCCGAATGCGGCGTTTTCGATGCCCAGCCAAGCTGGAAGTGGAGTTACAGGAAGCGCCGTAGCATACATGACCGCGCTCTGCCGAGGGAAACCCTGATTGCTGCCGAACCACCGCCGAGCCATTGCCGATCATCGGCGATGACCCGTGTTCAGGGCCGTTGGTCGCGGCGCCCTGCCGGTTTGCCCAGCGAAGCTAAGCTTCTCAATGGGGAGTGAGTCTTATCTTCAATGAGGTGAGGGATGGTTGAATCACAACGAAAAGTCGCTACACCTGAGTTGTACGAAAAACTGATCGATCGTCTCGGGGTGGCCCTGGACGCTGCAAGAACCGCCGGTCGCTTGCGTGATGAACGCCCGGTAGAGCTGGAACTGCGAGGCTTGAGCCCCGCGGAGTTCGAACTGGTCGAGGCTTACCTCGAACAGGTCGGACATCAAACCTCCACCAGTGGGGCCCAGGTACTCAAGCGTCTCGATACGCCCCGTTCGGCCAAGGTTGTGTGGCTCAAGGACCGGACGCCTGATAAGGATGCTGTAAAGATCCGGTCGCTGCAGTTCAAGTAAAGCCGGATTCACGCGTGTCGCTTTTTTGGTTCAAGGCTTTTTCGAATCTGTTGTCGCTTTGCGTCAACCCACTTAGGCTTCGGGCATCTATGGAGATGCCCGATGCCGTTTCGCTATTTCATCAAACAACTTTTATTGCCGCCCGGCATTCTTTTGCTGCTGTTGGCGCTGGCCTGGTGGTGGCGCCAATCTCGGCCGCGCCTGGCCCGGCTGTGTTTCGCCGTGGGCCTGGGCGGGTTCTGGTTGATGAGCCTGCCGGTGGTGGTGCAGTGGACTGCCAAGGCATTGGAGCGTGAGCCGCCGCTGCTGCGCAGTGAATGGGCGACCCTGGCCCAGCGTGCCGACGCCATCGTGGTGCTGGGTTCCGGTCGCGAGCGCGGCGACCTGGCCTGGGGCGCCGACCAACCCACCGGTGTTGGCCTTGAGCGCCAGCGTTATGCGGCGCGGCTGGCCAAGGCGTCGGGCTTGCCCGTACTGACCACCGGTGGCTTGCACTACGGCACCCCACCCAGCGAGGCCAAGTTGATGGCCGACTCGATGCTGGATGATTTCGGCGTCAACGTGCGCTGGCAGGAGGGGCGTAGCCGCACCACCTGGGAAAACGCCCAGATGAGCGCCGGGATCCTGTTGCCGGAAGGCATCAAGCGGGTCGTGGTGATCACCCAGGCCTGGCACATGCCGCGGTCGGTCTGGAGTTTCGAGCGCGCGGGGTTTGAAGTGGTACCGGCGCCGGTGGGTTTCCTGGGGCAGGACAACGCCCGGCCGTTGGGCGGCTGGATGCCGGAGTTCAAGTCGATCTGGCAATCCGGGCAGTTGATGAATGAGGCGGCGGGGCTGGTGGGGTATGCGTTGTTCTACCGTTGAGCACTGTAACGGCAAGTGAAATTATCCCGCTGGAACGCACCTGTAGGAGCTGTCGAGCGGAGCGAGGCTGCGATCTTGTCCCAGACAATTGAGTCGGGAGTGAAAGATCAAGATCAAAAGATCGCAGCCTTCGGCAGCTCCTACAGAGTCCAGCAGGAGCGAGGATTATCGAAAACCTTAAACCGTCCTGGCCATCCGTCCCGTCATCAACGCCCAGCCCAGCAACAACACGCACAAGATGATCAGCGGCCACGAGCGCCATTGCAGGTAAGGCGTCAGGTCATGCATCGGCACCACTTCGCCGTAGAGGATGCCGCGCTCGAATTGCGGGATCTGTGCGGTGATCTGGCCGAAGGGGTTGATCAGCCCGGTCACGCCGTTGTTGGTGGCACGGATCATCCAGCGGCCGGCTTCCAGGGCACGCATCTGGGCCATCTGCAGGTGTTGCAGCGGGCCGATCGAAGTGCCGAACCAGGTGTCGTTGCTGATGGTCAGCAGCAGGTCGCTGCGCGCTGACAGGCTGGCGGCAAATTCCGGGTAGACCACTTCATAGCAGATGAACGGCGCGATCTGGTAACCCTTGGCTTGCAGCAGTGGCTGGTCGGCCGGGCCCCGGGCGAAGTCCGACATGGGCAGGTCGAAGAAGGCGATCAGGCCGCGCAGGATGTCCTGTAGCGGTACGTACTCGCCGAACGGCACGAGTTTTTGCTTCAAGTAAGTACCGTCACCTTCGCCGGTCACGGTGATGCCGTTGTAGTAACGCTTCTCGTGACGCACCAATTGGCGAATCGGTACGCCGGTAATCAACGCCGAATGCCGCTCGGCGGCGAAGCTGCCCATCATGTCCAGGTAACCCTGGGCAGATTCCTTGAGCACCGGTACTGCGGTCTCCGGCCAGATCAACAGGTCGACGCGCTTGGACGCAAAGCTCATGTCGCGGTACAGCGCCAACTGCGCGTTGAGCTGCTCGGGGTCCCACTTCATGCTTTGTTCGATGTTGCCCTGGATCGCCGCGACGCTCAGCGGGTCGCCCGAGGGGTTGGTCCAGGCATGGCCCTTGAGGGCCAGGCCGGCCACCCATGGGCCGATCAGCAGCACCACGCCCGCGGCGATAAAGCCCTTGCGCCCGGTGCGGATCAACCGCGGCGCGTTGTACAGCAGCGCGGCGGTCAAGGCCAGGGTGAAGGAAATCAGCCACATCCCGCCCAGCGGCGCGAGGCCGGCCAGCGGGCCGTTGAGCTGGCTGTAACCGGAATACAGCCAGGGGAACCCGGTGAGGAACCAGCCGCGGAAAGCTTCCTGGCCCAACCACAGCGCGGCGAACGCCAGGGCATCGGCCAGCGGCGCCTCGTTGCGGCGCAACCAGCGTGCCCACAGCCAGGCGGGCAGGGCGAAGAACCAGGCGATGGCGGCGATGAACAGCAGCATCAACAACCCGGCGAGCAGCACCGAGGCGCCGCCGAAGTTGTGGATACTGACGTAGATCCAACTAGTGCCGGCACCAAACAGGCCAAAACCGAAACACCAGCCTCGGCCCAGGGCCTGGCGTGGCGAGAGTTCGCGTAGCCCGGCGTAGAACAAGCCGACCGCCAGCAATGCCAGCGGCCAGAGGTCGAACGGCGCCAGGGCCAAGGTGGTGATCGCACCGGCCGCCATGGCCAGCAGGTTACCGGGCCAGCCGGGGCGGGTTATCCAGCGCATTTTTGTCCTTAGCGGGTCTCGCAGGGGTTATCGGCTAATGGGCGACAGGCGCAGCAAGTGAATCCGACGGCTGTCGGCATTCAGGATGCGGAAGCGCCAGGAGCCGATTTCCGTGGTTTCGTTGCGCTTGGGCAGATGCCCGAAAGCACTCATCACCAGGCCGCCGACGGTGTCGAACTCATCGTCGGAGAATTGGCTGTCGAAGAACTCGTTGAAGTTCTCGATCGGCGTCAGGGCCTTGATCAGGAAGTCGCCGCTGGGCAGGGGCTTGATGTAGCTGTCTTCCTCGACGTCGTGCTCGTCCTCGATGTCGCCGACGATCTGCTCGAGCACGTCTTCGATGGTGACCAGGCCGGCCACGCCGCCGTATTCGTCGATGACGATGGCCATGTGGTTGTGGTTGGCGCGAAATTCACGCAGCAGCACGTTCAGGCGCTTGGACTCGGGCACGAAGGTGGCCGGGCGCAACAGGTCCTTGATGTTGAAGCTGTCGCCGTTTTCCTGAAGGATCAGCGGCAGCAGGTCCTTGGCCAGCAGCACGCCCATGACGTCGTCATGGCTCTCGCCGACGACCGGATAGCGCGAGTGAGCGGAGTCGACCACGGCGGGCAAAAATTCGCGAGGGGTCTGGGTCGCCTTGATGCTGACCATCTGCGAGCGCGGGACCATGATGTCCCGGACTTGCAGGTCAGCGACCTGGATGGCGCCTTCGACGATGGCCAGCGCTTCGCTGTCCAGCAGTTTGTTCTGGTGTGCGTCGCGCAGCAGCTCCAGCAGCTCCTGGCGGTTTTTCGGCTCATGGGCAAAAGCCTGGGTGAGCTTGCCCAGCCATGACTTCTGCCCGTTGCTCGATCGATCTTCGCTCATAGCGATTACTCTGAATCCTTTGTCGTTACAGGTTGATGTATCAGTGTTCGTCGCCGGCGTAGGGGTCGGGATGACCCAGCTCTGCAAGCAACGTTCGTTCCAGTGCTTCCATTTCTTCGGCTTCGTCATCTTCTATATGGTCGTAACCCAGTAGATGCAAGCAGCCGTGAATCACCAGATGGGCCCAATGGGCCTCAGGGGTCTTGTCTTGTTCCGCCGCTTCACGCTCCACCACCGGGACGCAGATCACCAGGTCGCCCAGCAGTGGGATGTCGAGCAGTTCGTCGGGTACGTCGGCGGGGAACGACAGCACGTTGGTGGCGTAGTCTTTCTGCCGCCAGGTGTGGTTCAGTTCACGGCCTTCGGGTTCGTCCACCAGGCGGATCGTCAGCTCCGAGTCGGCACTGCGCTGGCGCAGGGCCAGTTCGCACCATTGGCGGAACTGGGCTTCGCTGGGGGCGGCGTGTTCGCAGGCCACTTGCAGGTCGAGTTCAAGCATTGTGACGATTGCCTTTGCTTTCGGCCGAGTCTTCATCGGCGCGATTCTCGAAGCGCTCGTAGGCTTCGACAATGCGTTGCACCAACGGATGGCGCACGACGTCCTTGGGCATGAAGTGCGTGAAGCTGATGCCCGGCACGTCCTTGAGGACCTGGATCACATGGTTCAGCCCGGACTTGGTGCCCTTGGGCAGGTCGACCTGGGTGATGTCCCCGGTAATGACGGCGGTGGAGCCGAAGCCGATCCGGGTCAGGAACATTTTCATCTGCTCGACCGTGGTGTTCTGGCTTTCGTCGAGGATGATGAAGCTGTTGTTCAGGGTACGACCGCGCATGTAGGCCAGCGGCGCGACCTCGATGACCTGGCGCTCGATCAGCTTGGCGACGTATTCGAAGCCGAGCATTTCATACAGCGCGTCATAGAGCGGGCGCAGATACGGGTCGATCTTCTGGGCCAGGTCGCCGGGCAGGAAGCCGAGTTTTTCACCCGCTTCGACCGCCGGGCGCACCAGCAGGATGCGCCGCACCTGTTCGCGTTCCAGTGCATCGACGGCGCAGGCCACGGCCAGGTAGGTCTTGCCGGTACCGGCCGGGCCGATGCCGAAGTTGATGTCGTTGCCCAGGATTTCCTTCACGTAGCGCTGCTGATTCAAGCCGCGCGGGCGAATCATGCCTTTTTTCGTGCGCAGGGCCACGGCAGGTTCCGACGGGGCGTGGTTGTTGAGTTCTTCGACAGCCGACTCCTGCAGGAACAGGTGGACCGTATCTGGCGACAGCTCGCTCCCCTTGGTTTCCCGGTAGAGACGGCGCAGCAGGTTTTCCGCGGAGGTGGTGTGCTTGGGTTCGCCGATCAGTTCGAACTGGTTTCCGCGGTTGCGGATCTCGATGGCCAGGCGCTGTTCGATCAAGCGCAGGTGCTCGTCGAATTGCCCGCACAGATTGGCGAAGCGGCGAGCCTCAAAGGGCTCGAGAATAAAGCGATGTGGTTCGATGGGTGCGTTCAAGGTCGTTTTTAGCCGCCCGGGGGCAATTAAGGTGAAATCAAGGATAACGCCAGTAGGCTGGGTGCGAAAGCTCTTAAACAGGCGAATCTGATCACAGGGCTTGGCACAACCCATGTGGGAGCAAGGCTTGCCCGCGATCAAGGCGCCGCGGTCTTCAGTGAAATTGCGGTGCTTCTATCGCGGGCAAGCCTTGCTCCCACAGGTCTTGCTTCCACAGGCAATAGTGTTTTTGAGCCGGTTACTGGATCAACGAACCGCGCAGGGAGTGCGGTTGCGCGGCGTCGATGTGCACGTCGGCGAACTGGCCGATCAGGGCCGGGGTGTCGCAGCGGAAGTTGACGATGCGGTTGTTTTCGGTCCGGCCCTGCAACTCGCCCGGGTCCTTTTTCGAGTAATCGGTCACCAGAATCCGCTGGACGGAGCCGACCATTTGTCGGCTGATCTCGAAACCTTGCTGGTTGAGGCGATGTTGCAAGGCGTTGAGCCGTTCCTTTTTCAGTTCTTCGGGGGTGTCGTCCGCCAGGTCGGCCGCCGGAGTGCCAGGGCGCTGGCTGTAGACGAAGGAATAGGAGAAGTCGAAGCCCACGTCTTCGATCAGCTTCATGGTCTGCTGGAAGTCTTTCTCGGTTTCGCCAGGGAAGCCGACGATAAAGTCCGAGCTGATGCAGATCCCCGGCACTGCCGCGCGCAACTTGCGCAGCTTGGATTTGTACTCCAGCGCCGTGTGATTGCGTTTCATGGCCGCAAGGATCCGGTCGGAGCCCGATTGCACCGGCAGGTGCAGGTGCTTGACCAGTTCGGGGACTTCGGCGTGGGCCTGGATCAGGCTGTCGGAGAACTCCAGCGGGTGAGACGTGGTGTAGCGGATGCGGTCGATGCCATCGACTGCCGCCACGACGCGGATCAGTTCGGCGAGATCCGCCAGGCGCCCGTCATGGGTCAGGCCGCGATAGCCGTTGACGTTCTGCCCCAGCAGGGTCACTTCGCGCACGCCGTGTTCCGCCAGGTGGATGATTTCGGCGATCACGTCGTCGAATGGTCGGCTGACTTCTTCGCCGCGGGTGTAGGGCACCACGCAGAACGTGCAGTACTTGCTGCAACCTTCCATCACCGACACATAGGCACTCGGGCCGTCGATACGCGGTTCGGGCAGGTGGTCGAATTTTTCGATTTCCGGGAACGAGACGTCCACTTGCGGCAGCTTGGTGCTGCGCGCGGCATCGATCATCTCCGGCAGGCGGTGCAAGGTCTGCGGGCCAAAGACCACGTCCACGTAGGGTGCGCGATCACGAATGGCCGCGCCTTCCTGGCTGGCCACGCAACCGCCTACGGCGATGACCATTTCCGGGTTGGCCAACTTCAGTTCGCGCCAGCGGCCGAGCTGGGAATACACCCGGTCCTGGGCGCGTTCGCGAATCGAGCAGGTGTTGAGCAGGATCACGTCCGCGTCTTCAGCGCGGGCGGTGACTTCCAGGGCCTGGTGTTCACCCAGCAGATCGACCATGCGCGAGCTGTCGTACTCGTTCATCTGGCAACCGTGGGTTTCGATGTAAAGCTTCTTGGCCATGGACGGGATCATCACGTGATTCAAAGAACCGCGCATTATAGAGAACAAGTCCCTGGGTTCCCACCGCTGTGCGAGCAGTGGCTATGCTATAGTTCGCGCCCTCATTTTTACCCGCCGACGTGTTTCGCCAGCCATGACCAAACGTGAAGCTCCAATCTACAAGGTGATTTTCCTCAACCAGGGCCAGGTGTTCGAAATGTACGCCAAGCAGATCTATCAAAGTGATCTGTGGGGTTTCCTGGAAGTGGAAGAATTCGTCTTTGGCGAGCGCACGCAAGTGGTCGTCGATCCGAGCGAGGAAAAGCTCAAGGCGCAGTTCGAAGGCGTGGTGCGCAGCTTCGTGCCGATGCATTCGATCGTGCGCATCGACGAAGTCGAACGCCTGGGCACCCCGAAAATCAGCGAAGCCCGCGGTGCGGTCGGCAATGTGATGCCGTTTCCGATGCCGATGCCTGAGAAGTAGAAAATATTGTTGTTGCTGCGCCGGGCCCTGTAGGAGCTGGCGAAGCCTGCGATCTTTTGATCTTGATCTTGATCTTGATCTTGACTTTCGCTTGAGACTCAAGTGTCTGGGAAAAGATCGCAGCCTCGTTGCACTCGGCAGCTCCTACAGGTGCGAGGCTATGGTTCAGGGTAATGGCGAAAACGGCGTACGCCCATCGGCGTTCTGCAATTCCATCAGGTATTTGCGAAAGATCTGCCCCAGCACCTGGGTTGCCACTTCCAATTCGTCGCGGGGCATTTGCTCGGCGACTTCGTCGGCGGTGTCCAGGGCTTCTTCGGCGCCGTTGACCGCGGCCATCTTCAGAACGATATAGGCCTGGACGTTGTTGGCTGGCACGCCTTCGCCATGGAAGAACATGCCGCCGAGCTTGAATTGCGCCTGGGCATGGCCTTGCAGTGAGGCTTTTTCGAAGTAGTCGAGGGCTTTTTTGAGGTCGCGCGGTGCAGCCTTGCCTTCGTAGTAGAACTCGCCCAACTCGTATTGCGCTTGTGCATCACCTGCGTCCGCCGCTTTTTGACAGGCGTCGAGTGCCGGTGCGAGATCTTGTGGCTGGGTATTGAGCGTGCAACGGCCCAGCGCCGGGATCAACAACGAGTTACCGCCTGCCTGTGCATTCGCGAGCAGGGGCTGAAGGAGCAACAGGCAGCCCAAGGCAAGGGTGCGGCCGGTGCGGTTCATGGGAATCGACTTACCTCTGAGGGGCGCGCGGACCCTCCGGGGGATCCAATAAGCGCGCATTATGAAATAAGCAGGGCCATCCTTACAAAGTCTTTACTCGTTTTTCTGCTGCGAGGGAATGCTAATAGCTGCTTGGGGCATAAATACGTAGGAAAAAGGCGGGAGGTTGTCGGCAATCACTGACGCCAGCTTCAGCCGGCGTCAGTTATCCACAGGCTTATTTCAGCGCAGCAAAGGCCCGTTCGGCCGCATCGAGGGTGATCTTCAGCTCGGTCTCGCCATGGGCGATGGAAGTGAAGCCTGCCTCGAATGCGCTCGGGGCCAGGTACACGCCGCCATCGAGCATCAGGTGGAAGAAGCGCTTGAAGCGGTCGGTGTCGCTGGCCATCACGTCTTCGAAGGTGACGATGTCATCGGCGCCACTGAAATACAGGCCGAACATGCCGCCGGCCTGGGTAGTTACGAACGGAATGCCTGCCGCGTCAGCGCGAACCTGCAAGCCGTCGAGCAGGCGGGTGGTGTAGTCGGTCAGTTCGGCGTGAAAGCCCGGGCGGCTGATCAGGCGCAGCGTGGTCAGGCCGGCGGCCATGGCCAGTGGGTTGCCCGACAGGGTGCCGGCCTGGTAGACCGGGCCCAGCGGCGCGATGCATTCCATGATCTTGCGCTTGCCGCCGAAGCAGCCCACCGGCATGCCGCCGCCGATGATCTTGCCGAAGGTGCTCAGGTCCGGCGTGACGCCGTAATGGGCCTGGGCGCCGCCGAGGGCGACGCGGAAACCGGTCATCACTTCATCGAAAATCAACACCACGCCATGCTGGTCGCACAGGCTGCGCAGGCCTTCGAGGAAACCCGGTGCCGGTGGTACGCAGTTCATGTTGCCGGCCACTGGCTCGACGATGATGCACGCCACTTCCTGGCCGACTTCGCCGAGCATCTTCTCGACGGCTTCGAGGTCGTTGAACGGCAAGGTCAGGGTGTGTTTGGCGAACGCTGCCGGTACGCCGGCCGAGCTCGGCACGCCCTGGGTCAGTGCGCCAGAACCGGCCTTGACCAGCAGGCTGTCGGAATGGCCGTGGTAGCAGCCTTCGAACTTGATGATGCTGTCGCGGCCGGTAAAACCCCGCGCCAGGCGGATCGCGCTCATGGTCGCTTCGGTGCCGGAGCTGACCATGCGCACCATTTCCATCGACGGCACGATCGAGCAGACCAGGTCGGCCATCTCGGTTTCCATCGCGGTCGGGGCGCCGTAGGACAGGCCGTGTACCAGTTGCTTGCGCACCGCATCCAGCACGTCCGGATGGCTGTGGCCCAGGATCATCGGGCCCCAGGAGCCGACGTAATCCACATAGCGCTTGTCGTCTTCGTCGGTGACGTACGCGCCTTCGGCGTGCTTGAAGAACAGCGGGGTGCCGCCGACGCTCTTGAACGCACGAACAGGCGAGTTCACGCCGCCGGGGATGTGTTTCTGGGCATCGGCAAACAGGGTTTCGGAACGGGACATGGTTGGGCTCTCGAAAACGGAAAATAGACTATTTGATCTGCAGCAGCTCATTGAAGGCGCGGGCGCGGCGTGTCACTTCATTGGTGCTGTCGGCGCCGAACAGGCCGTGGACCACCGCCAGCAGGTCGACCCCGTGGGCCACCAGCGGGGCGGCGTTGTCCAGGGTGATGCCGCCGATGGCGCACACCGGGATATGCAGTTTGAGGTGCGCCTGTTCGAGCAGTTCAAGGTTTGCGCTGGGGGCGCCGGGCTTGGTGTTGGAGTTGAAGAAACGCCCGAACGCGACATAAGTGGCACCTTCGCTGGCGGCCTGTTCGGCCAGTGCCAGGCTGGCGTGGCAGGTGGCACCGACGATCGCCTTGTGCCCGAGCAGTGCCCGCACTGGCGCCAACGGGCCATCGGTCTGGCCCAGGTGCACACCGACGCCCAGGCGTGCGGCCAACTCGGCGTCGTCGTTGATGATCAACTGGGTCTTGTAGCGCTCGCACAGGTTGCGCAGTGCTTCGGCTTCCCGCAGGCGGCGGGCCTCGTCGCTGCTTTTGTCGCGGTATTGCAGCAGGGTGACGCCACCTTCCAGCGCCGCTTCGACATAAGCGAGGAACTTGCCGGCCAGCAATTGGCTATCGGTGATGGCGTAAAGGCCACGTAATTTCATTCCACAGGCCTCCGGTGCTACGAGCAGAAATCCAGCGGCAGGCGACGCGGTACGAACTGGCCTTTGCCCAGTTGTTCGGCATCGCGCAAGGTGCGCCAGGTGTAATCCAGCGCCGTCTTGACGGCGCTGGCGAGCTGTTCGCCCTGGGCCAGCCGACCGGCCAGGGCGCTGGCCAGGGTGCAGCCGGAACCGTGGTAACTGCCGGGCAGACGCTGGCAGGTAAAGGTTTCGCGCCCGCCGTCGCGGCTGTACAGGCGATTATGGACTTCATGTTCGTCGCCGTGACCACCGGTGATCAACAGGTGTTTGACGAAGGGCAGCAGTTTTTCCGCGCACTCGTCGGCGCTGCCCTCGGGCAGTTCGGCGAGGATGCGTGCTTCAGGCAGGTTGGGGGTGGCAATGATTGCCAGGGGCAGCAGGCGTTCGCGCATGGCGTAGCCGACCTCATCCTTGCCCAGGCGCCCGCCACCGCCGGCGCGCAGCACCGGGTCGCAGACCATGGGCAGGTGCGGGTGCGCCTGGAGCAGTTCGACCACCGTGTCGACCATTTCCAGTGAGCCAAGCATCCCCAGCTTGACCGCTGCCACCTGGGCATCGTTGAGCACGGCATTGGCTTGTGCCAGTACCCACTCGCGGTCGAGCACGCGGAAATCGCTGACGTTGACGGTGTCTTGCACGGTCAATGCGGTAACGGCAGGGGCGGCATGACAACCCTGGGCAAGCAGGGCTTCGATATCTGCCTGCAAACCGGCGCCACCACTGGGGTCGTGGCCGGAGAGACAGAGGACAACGGGGCGAGAACTGTAGATATTCATGGTGCGCGAGCTTACCACCAAACCTCTTTTATCGGTGCTCGGGTTCAGCGGGTTTCTGGTGTATGAGCAACATTGGCGGTTGCTTTATGTGGCGAGGGAGCTTGCTCCCGCTGGGCCGGTCCGACGCTTCGGGCGAAGCGGCCCCGGTTTTTGGGAGCGCTGCGCACTGGAGCGCCAGCCCGGTCCAGCGGGAGCAAGCTCCCTCGCCACATTGATCCGCCAGTTGCCGACCTGACCAAGGCAACAGCTCTATCTCAAGGCTTTGCTCTGAAACGCCCGTTCTAGAGCCTTCTGTAGGAAAGATTTCAATGGTGCAAATTGGCCATCAGCGGCTATGCTAGAGATGGATCCAACTCATAACAGGTAATGCCGGTTTTACGTCTACTCAGGGAATGGGGGGCTTCCTGACTCAACCGGACAGGCCGCGCTGGGGCTTAAATGCGCTATTTGCTGATGTTGTTGCTGTGCTTGTCTCCTTTGGCAAGTGCTCTCGAATTCGATGAATTCACCCAAAACCTGCCCTTGGGTCATGCCCTGCAGGTGTTCGAAGATGCGGGCGGCACGGCCTCCATTGACGATGTCCTGGCCCAGGCTGCCGCTGGTGCTTTCAAGCCCCATGACAAAGCCACCCTGAACGCCGGTTACTCGCGATCAGCCTTCTGGTTGAAAATCGACCTGCACTACCGTCCTGCCAATCCGGACGCCCAGCGCACCTGGCTGCTGGAGCTGGCGTACCCGCCGCTGGACCACCTCGACTTGTATTTGCCCGATGCGGCGGGGGGCTATCGCCTGGTTCGCCAGACCGGTGATGCGTTGCCGTTCGCCAGCCGCGAGATCCGCCAGAACAACTACCTGTTCAGCCTGGCTTTCAAGCCCGAACAACAGCAGACCCTCTACCTGCGCCTGCAAAGCCAGGGTTCGATCCAGGCGCCGCTGACGCTGTGGTCGAGCACCGCTTACCTCGAACAACAGCCCGTGCGTTTGTATGTACTGGGGATCATCTATGGCGTGCTGCTGGGGATGCTGGTCTACAACCTGTTCATCTACCTGAGCGTGCGCGATACCAGCTACCTCTATTACATCTTCTACATTGCCTCGTTCGGCCTGTACCAGTTGTCGGTCAACGGTGCCGCCGTGGAGTACTTCTGGCCGGATAACCCCTGGTGGGCCAATGCCGCGACGCCGTTCTTCATCGGCTGTGCGGGCCTGTTTGGCAGCCAGTTCGCCCGCAGCTTCCTGCAAACCGCCCAGCACAGCCATTGGCTGGACCGCTTGCTGCTGGCGCTGATCGCCTACAGCGCCGTGGTGGTCGGCCTGTCGCTGATGACCAGTTATGCCCTGGCGCTGCGCCTGGCGACGGTGTTGGCGCTGCTGTTCACGGTGGCGATCTTCGCCGCCGGGTTGTTTGCCTGGTGGCGTGGCCTGCGGGTGGCGCGTTATTTCATCATTGCCTGGTCGGCGTTTCTGCTGGGGGGCATCGTCAATACGTTGATGGTGCTCGGTTACCTGCCGAACGTCTTCCTGACCATGTACGCCAGCCAGATCGGCTCGGCCATCGAAGTGGCGCTGCTGTCCCTGGCCCTGGCCGACCGCATCAATGCCATGCGCGAGCAGCAGGCCCAGACCCTGTTGGACGCCGGACAGAAACTCGAAGTGCTCAACCAGCAACTGGCCCACGGCAACAAGCTCAAGGATGAATTCCTCGCCACCTTGACCCATGAACTGCGCACGCCGATGAATGGCGTGATCGGTTCCCTTGAGCTGATGGAAACCGTCGAGATGGACGAGGAACTGACCCAGTATCAACAGACCGCCGCCGGTTCGGCGCGGGACATGATGCGCATGGTCAACGGCATCCTCACCCTGACCGAGTTGCAGGCCGGCAAGCTCAAGGTCTATCCGGCACCGTTCAGCCTGCGTGGGGTGGTCGATGCGCTGCAGGTGCAGTTCGGCGCCAATGCGGCGGCCAAGGGTCTGGATTTCAAGGTCGACGTATCCCCAGGCCTGGCGGACCGGTTGCTCGGCGACAGCGGCAAACTGGCCCAGAGCCTGGAATGCCTGCTGGACAACGCCATCAAGTTCACCCGGGTTGGCGGCCTGGCCCTGCGAGTCAGCGGCAGGCCGACGGCGCTTGATCGGCTGGTGCTGTCCTTTGCCGTCATCGACACCGGAATCGGTTTTACCGACCTGGGGGAAGCGACCTTGTACCAGCGCTTCTTCCAACTCGACGGCTCGATGACCCGTGAATACGGCGGCCTCGGCGTGGGCCTGGCGATCTGCCGGCAACTGGTGGAACTGCTGGGCGGACGCCTGACCCACACCTCCGAACCCGGTCGTGGCAGCCGTTTCCAGTTGGATGTGGAGTTTGACGTGGCCTCGCCAGCGGCGGTCCCGACGCCGTTTTCCTTAGGTGGCCGCCAAGGCTCGCGCCTGCCGCAGGATTGCACGGTGCTACTGGCCGATGACAACAACATTGATCAGTTGGTCATGCGCGGCATGTTGCTCAAGCTCGGTTATCGGGTGCGCACCGCCGACAGTGGCCGCGCCGCGCTGGATCTGCTGCACGGCGAGCGCTTTGATGCGGTGCTGCTCGATTGCCAGTTGCCGCCGCTGGACGGCGTGTCGCTCTGCTGCCAGATCCACACCTTGTCCGGCTGCGAGGAACTGCCGGTGCTGGTGGTCAGCCCGAACGTGGGGCGTGAGTGCTGTCCCTCGGGCGCTCAGGTCGATTACCTGAACAAACCCGTGAAATTCGAGGCACTGCAGGCGATGCTCCAGCGCCGGGTGCTTTGCCCGAGACAGGGTGAAAGCGCCGACATTTAGGCGGATATGACACTTTGTTCGGCCTGGAGGCGGTGCTTAACTGAATCCCTGGCCGATCGAGGAGCCCTGTCATGAACCTGCACCAGTTCGCTGAAACCCACGACGTCACCAACCAGCCGCCGTCCCTGGATGGCGCCAACCTGTACCGCATCGACCTGCCGCTGCAGCAGTGGTCGCAGCGCTTTGGGGCGGGCTGGGCACAGGCGCGGATCGATGCGTATGGGGCGCTGGCCGGCGGGCCGTTGATGGAAGCGGGCTTCCTGGCCAACCAGAATAAACCGGTGTTCTCCAGCCATGACCGTTACGGCCATCGCATCGACCTGGTGGAGTTCCATCCGGCTTATCACCAGTTGATGCGCACCGCCGTCGAGCACGGCCTGCCCAGTTTGCCCTGGGCGCATCCGCAACCCGGCGCGCATGTCGCCCGGGCGTCGATGACCTATTTGCACAGCCAGGCCGAAGCCGGCACCGGCTGCCCCCTGACCATGACCTTCGCCAGCGTGCCGGCGCTGCGCTTGCAGCTGGACCTGGCCGAGCACTGGCTGCCCAAGGTGCTGGCCACCGAGTACGACCCACGCAACGTCGGTATGGCTCACAAGGCCGGCGTGACCCTGGGCATGGCGATGACCGAAAAACAGGGTGGCACCGATGTGCGGGCCAACACCACCAAGGCCTATCCAGTGGGCGCCAGCGGCCCGGGCCAGGCCTATGAGCTGGTTGGGCACAAATGGTTCTGTTCGGCGCCGATGTGCGATGCCTTCCTCACCTTGGCCCAGACCGACAAGGGCCTGACCTGTTTCCTGCTGCCGCGCCATCGCCCCGACGACACCCGCAATCAGTTCTACATCCAGCGGCTGAAGAACAAGTTGGGCAACTGTTCCAACGCCTCCAGCGAAGTCGAGTTCCGTGGTGCACTGGCCTGGATGGTCGGTGAAGAAGGGCGGGGCGTACCGACGATCATCGAGATGGTCGCCATGACCCGTTTCGATTGCATGGTCGGCTCCAGCGCCCTGATGCGCCAGGCGCTGACCCAGGCCAGCCATCACTGCGCGCACCGTAAGGTCGGTGGCAAGTTGTTGAGTGAACAGCCGCTGATGCAAAACGTCCTGGCTGACCTGGCGCTGGAAAGCGAATCCGCATTGGCCTTGAGCCTGCGCATGGGCCGGGCACTGGACCACTTGAATGACGAGCATGAGGCCAAGTTCGCCCGGCTGGTGACGGCGGTGGGCAAGTACTGGATCTGCAAGCGCGCGCCCGCGATGATCAACGAAGCCGCCGAATGCATGGGCGGTGCCGGCTACGTCGAAGACAGCATCCTGCCGCGCCTGTACCGCGAAGCGCCGGTCAACTCGACGTGGGAAGGCTCCGGCAACGTGCAATGCCTGGATGTGCTGCGCGCCTTGTCCAAGGAGCCCGGCGTGCTGGAGGTCTTGTTCAGCGAATTGGGCGACGGCCACGGCGACAAGCGCCTGGCTGGCCACATCCAGCAATTGCACGCCGCGTTCAAGGACACCGACGACATCCAGTACCGCGCCCGGCAATTGACCGAAGACATCGCCCTGGGCCTGCAAGCCAAGCTGTTGCTCGAGGTGGGGAACAGTGAAGTCAGCGATGCCTTCATCGCCAGTCGCCTGGGTTCGGCCGGCCGGGTGTACGGTGCCTTGCCTCGGGGCTTGAATGTCGAAGCGATCGTGACGCGCTCCACCCCACACGGCTTCTAGAAACACCCCATCGAATCCTGTGGTGAATGGCAGTCCTGGGTCCCTGAAGATCTATTGTGGGAGCGAGCTTGCTCGCGAAGGCTTCGGGCCATCGAGCCTCTGTGGCGACTGACACACCGCTATCGCGAGCAAGCTCGCTCCCACAGGGGATCTGCGATGAATGAAGATTCCGCGGCCCCCGGCGATCAAGGGTGGGAGCGAGCTTGCTCGCGATGGCGTCGGCCCATCCAGCACCTGCGGTGACTGACACACCGCTATCGCGAGCAAGCTCGCTCCCACAGGGAATCGATCGAGTCCACTACGCCACTGTTCCCGTCAGGCGGCGATGCAGGCAAGATGAAGGCCTGCAAGTCAGAACACAGGAAGCTGATCGTGACCGAAGCGTTTATTGTCGTTCAAACCGCCGAACAAGCCGTGGATCGTCTGGCGGCCCTGCACGAGCGTGCGACCACCGCGTTGAACCAGGCGCTGATGCGTTATCTCAAGGACCGCGTCGAGCCGGATGCCGAGCAGCGTGCGTTGTTTCGCTATCCGGCCTTGCGCCTGACCTATCACTGCCACGGCGAAGTCCCGCAAACCACGCGTGCCTATGCCAAGGTCCAGTTGCCCGGCACCTACAGTGTCACCGTCACCCACCCCGCCGCCTTCCGTAAATACCTGCTGGAACAGCTGGTCCCGCTTATGCACGACTTTACCGTCACCGTGGAAGTGGGCGTCAGCGAGCAGAACATCCCGTACCCGTACGTGGTGGAGCAGGGCGACGAACTGGCCGGCTCCGGCGTGACCGCCGCCGTGCTGGCGCGGGTTTTCCCCAGCACCGACCTGTCGGCCGCCACCGACGGCATTGCCGATGGCCTCTATGACTGGGAAAACACCGACCCGCTGCCTTTGGCGCTGTTCGACGCGGCGCGGGTGGATTTTTCCCTGCGCCGGCTGGTGCACTACACCGGCAGCGACTGGCGCCATGTGCAGCCGTGGATCCTGCTGACCAACTACCACCGCTATGTCGACCAGTTCATCGTCCATGGCCTGGAGCAACTGCGCAGCGACCCGCGTTTTGTGCGCATGGTCCTGCCGGGCAACGTGATCATCGACAAGAACATGGAGCACAGCGAAGCGTCGGCCATCGCCGCCGGTGTGGTCTGGCACCGCTACCAGATGCCGGCCTATCACCTGCAGACCAATGATGGCCATGGCGTGACCCTGGTGAACATCGGTGTCGGCCCGTCCAACGCCAAGAACATCACCGACCACCTGGCCGTGCTGCGCCCGCATTGCTGGCTGATGATCGGTCACTGCGGCGGGTTGCGGCAGTCCCAGACCATTGGCGACTACGTGCTGGCCCACGCCTACATGCGCCGCGATGGCATTCTCGACCGGGTGGTGCCGCCGAACATTCCGATTCCGGCCCTGGCCGAAGTGCAGATGGCACTTCAACAGGCCGCGGCGAACATCACTGGCGAAAAGGGCGATGAGCTGAAAAAACGCCTGCGCACCGGCACCGTGTTGACTTACGACGATCGCAACTGGGAGCTGCGCTGGGCCCAGGAACGTCCGCTGATCAACCTGTCCCGCGCCGTGGCGGTGGACATGGAAAGCGGCACCATCGCCGCCCAGGGCTATCGTCTGCGGGTGCCCTATGGCACGTTGCTTTGCGTCTCGGACAAACCGTTGCACAGCGAAATCAAGCTGCCGGGCTCGGCCAACGCGTTCTATGAGCGAGCGGTCAACCAGCACCTGAAGATCGGCATCGAGGCGCTGGACCTGTTGCGCACCGAACTCAACTCGTTGCATTCGCGCAAGCTGCGCAGCTTCGACGAGCCGCCGTTCCGCTGATGCGCTGTTGAAGGGGGTGGTGGTTATTTAACGGTCGGGCCACTAGCATGGTCGGCCCGACTGTTAGATGTTGTATTCGCCATGCCCCGTCCTCCACGCCCTGCTTCCCGTCGCCCTGGCGCGAAGCTTCCCGCCGCCGCCCCGCGCCGTGTGGCCAAGGCCCCGCCGGCCGAGCCGAAGCTGATCCTGTTCAACAAACCCTTCGATGTGCTGACGCAATTCAGTGACGGTGAAGGGCGGGCGACGCTCAAGGATTTTATCGACGTACCGGGCATCTATCCGGCCGGACGGCTGGATCGCGACAGCGAAGGCCTGCTGTTGCTGACCAATGATGGGCAGTTGCAGGCACGTATTGCCGACCCCAAGCACAAGCTGGCCAAGACCTATTGGGTGCAGGTGGAGGGCGAGCCGAGTGCCGAACAGTTGCAGCGATTGCGCGATGGGGTGGAGTTGAACGACGGCATGACCCTGCCGGCCGAGGCGCGCTCATTGGATGAGCCGCAACTGTGGCCGCGCAACCCGCCGGTACGTTTTCGTAAAAGCGTGCCCACGAGCTGGGTGGAGCTGGTGATACGCGAGGGGCGCAATCGCCAGGTACGACGCATGACGGCCGCCGTGGGTTTGCCGACATTGCGCCTGGTGCGAGTCAGGATCGGCGACTGGACGATCGAAGGGCTCGATCAGGGCCAGTGGAAGGAAGTGCCAGCGCGCTTATAACGCCCCGGACTCGATCAGGCCGATCACTACGCTCTTGATGACGAACGCGGCCACGCCGAGGCCCAGCACGAAAAACAGGATGAACGAGCCGAAACGCCCGGCCTTGGACTTCTTCGCCAGATCCCAGACGATGAAACCCATGAAAATGATCAGGATGCTGACCAGGCCGGTCATCATCCACTCTTCGAAAACAGCAGGATCCATCAGGACACTCCGGCGTGGGCGGGGTTGAAAAGGCGCGGCGAGTATAAGGCATGAGGCGCGGGCGCGGGATTGGCCTGCGGCGGTGTGTCGCAGCTATTCATCGCCTCAAGTTCACTGTTGATCGTTCCCACGCTCTGCGTGGGAATGCAGCCCGGGACGCTCTGCGTCCCCTCCAAGAGCCGAACGCAGAGCGTCCGGAGAGGCGTTCCCACGCAGAGCGTGGGAACGATCAATGCCACAAAAGCGGTCAGCTGCGCAGATGCGTCAACGGCAGTTCGGTGCTGTTGAGCACCTGGTTCAGCACAAAGCTCGAACGCACGCTGGTGACGCCATCGATCCGGGTCAGGTGCCCCAGCAGCAGTTTCTGGTAATGGTCCATGTCCGGCACCACGACCTTGAGCTGATAGTCCGCGTCCATGCCGGTGACCAGGCTGCACTCCAGCACTTGCGGCAGGTTGCGGATGGCGGCTTCGAAGTTCTCGAAGCGCTCGGGTGTGTGGCGGTCCATGCCGATCAGCACATAAGCCGTCAGGCTCAGGCCCAGCAGCTTGCGGTCGAGCAGGGCGACCTGGCGGGTGATGTAGCCGTCATCTTCCAACTGCTTGACCCGGCGTGAGCAGGGGGAGGGCGACAGGCCGATGCGTTCGGCCAGTTCCTGGTTGGAGATGCGCGCGTCGCGCTGCAATTCCGCCAGAATGCTCAGGTCGTAACGGTCGAGTTTGCTCATCGGTCGGGCCTTTATCTTGATAATTGCGGCAGATTATCTATCCGGGGTTAAAAATTGCGCAAGTGATGTTTATTTCCGCAATCTTAGCAATCATCTGTCGGCACCTCAGGTTTACTCTTATTACCAAGATCACTGCTCGGACAAACAGTCCAGTGCAGCCCGCCCAATCAGGCCGGCTGCGGTCGCAGTACCCACCGGTACTGGCAGGCCCCCGAGCTACACACTGTCCAGAAGACGGCGTGAGGTGAGCCGACGTCATAAGCGTCGAGCACGGACGAAATTCTCAAGGGGAGGCCGACGGGCCTCCCTTTTTTATGGGCGCAAGAATTTGCTTCGGCTAGGGCACGTCATAACCGCAGGAGCGCAGGCGCTGGCGGGTCAGGCGCTTGTCGGGGTAATCGCTGCCCCAATTCAGGTGCTGGTCATAACGGGATTTGACGTGGGCGCAGGCGGCCTTGATTTTTGCGTCCGCCTCGGCCAGGGCGGCCTCGGGGAGGCGATTGATTTTCAGACTCTGGAAGAACGGCAGGATAAAGGCCTGCTCAAGGTCATAGCCTTTGGTGCCTTCGGGCAAGCGTTGGCCTGCGCGTACCGAGAACGGCTGTGTCAGGCCGCTCTGGTTTTCCCAACACCAGTATTTGACGACCTCTTCCCAGGAGTCCGTCGGGCTGTGCCATACGTTATGAAAGCGCAGGCATTGCATGCCTTGTCGGGTTACCCAGTCGATCAACTCTGGACGCGCTTTGCTTGGGGTAAGGTCCATCAAGGCGAGTTGGTATTGTAGGAATTGCTCGGGGGAATAAAGCGTCCCCTCCTCCTTGCCGTCGAGTAAACCCTCGACGACGATGAAAAGCGATGAAGCCAAGACTTCGAGCTCACCGGAGCGAAAGGTGCCGGAAGTGCCCGCCGATTGTATATCGCGCCGCTTGTCGTAGCCGAAGCCACTTTCGATAGAGCCGCACGGCGTGTGCCGCAATGGCCCTGGCAGGTCGTAGGAGAACCGTGGGCTCAGGGTCACCCGTTGTTCCCCCACTTCACACAGCATTCGGCTCAGCCGCTTATCATCTTCATGCACCAGCGGCGCGGGCGCGCAGCCCCACAGGGCTACGGGCAGCAGTATCAGGCCAACAAGGCGGATCCTCGTGACGAGGTACCGCACGAGGTGTCTCTGACCCTGTCTGGATGGAATTGACATGCCTTCACTCCCTTGATTGGCTCATTGCGACAGATGCCGGTAGTCGTTACGGGTGAATGGAAGTCCCTGTCAACCGGCGAAATCGATAGGCATCTTAGAGGAAAACTTTCAGCTGCCTGCGAAATAAACCCCGTGGCTGATAACCTGTCGCAGAACCGGCCTGGGCTTTTCCAGTCTTACTATCAGGCCCTGAACCGTTGTGAGGAATTTCATGAAGTCGCGCATCTGGCGTTTGGCAGGTGTTGGTCTGTTGTGGGCAAGTGTCAGTGCGCAGGGAATGGCCGACGATCAGCAAAACCGTGGCGGCCCCGACGGCGGTCGCGGGCAGGACGGGCGCGGCGGCAACGGCCAGGGTCACTCGGTCCAGCCGCGGCCGCAGAGCAACGAAATCATTCGGGGCGATAACAGTCGTCAGTTCGAGGTCAAGCCACAGCCGCAGTACCAGGGCGGCCAGCGCTATGATCGTGGGCCTCAAGACCCCAGCGGCCAGCGCTACGATCGTGGCCCCCAAGACCCCAACGGCCATGGGCGTCCGCAGCCTCAGCCGCAGTCCGGCAACAACCTGCCGATCCAGGGCCGGCCCGACAGCGTGACCCAGACCCGCGAACCGCAACCGGGGTATTACCGCGATGTCCCGCGTCGCAACGACGGTTATCCAAACGGCGGGCCACGCCCAAGCCACGACAACCGTCCCGAGCAGCATTGGCCCGGTCGGCCGGACGGCCATGGCAACGGCTGGGGCTCGGGGCCGCAATACCGTCCGGGTTATGTGATCGACCGTTTCCCGGATCGCAACTACCGCGTGCCCTATCGCGGCCAGGATTATTTCTACTCGGGCGGCTACTGGTATCGCCCTCAAGGGCCGCGTTACATCGTGGTCGAGCCACCGCGGGGCATCCGTACCCGTTACCTGCCCGATTACGCCAGGGAAGTGTGGATCGGCAGCTCGCTGTTCTTTCTCGCTGCCGGCGCCTATTACATCTACGAAGCCAGCACCCAGGACTACGTCGTGGTCGAGCCGCCCGTGGCCAACCCGCAGCCTCAACCGCAAGGCAACAGCTTTGACGTGGTGGCCTACCCGGCCAACGGCCAGTCGCCCGAGCAGGTCAATCAGGATGGCTACGACTGCTATCGCTGGGCGGTGCAGCAGAGCGGTTTCGATCCGCGCAACTACAGCTACCCACCGGCGCCGGAAGTGGTGCAGACCTATCGCCAGGCCCAGGGCAGTTGCTTGAGTAGTCGTGGGTATCAGGTGACGTACTGAGTTCTGGCGGGAGACGGGATGCCGCTCTTGTGGCGAGGGCGCTTGCTCCCGCTGGACTGCGCAGCAGGCCCAGGATTTTTACGGTCGCTGCGCAACCGAGCGGGAGCAAGCTCCCTCGCCACGGGTTCGGACATCAAGCGCTGGCGCGCTGCACCACTTCCGACGGATCGGCATGCACCAGCACTTCGGCCTTCGGATAGACATCATGGATCGCATCGGCGGCCTGGTCGCTGATGCCGTGGGCCACTGACAGGGTCAGTTCCCCCGGCAACTCCAGGTGCAGCTGCACGAACCAGTGGTTGCCGGAGATCCGCGTACGCAAGTCATGGGCACCGAGCACGCCGGGCACGGCGCAGGCCAGTTCCAGCATGTGCTGGCTGACGTCGGGCGGCAGTTCCTGATCCATCAGCACGGCGAAGCTTTCCCGGGCGATCTGGACGGCGCTCCACAGAATGTAAATGGCGATCCCCAGGCCGAACCAGGCGTCCAGTTGATACCAGCCAAACCCGGCCAGCACCAGCGCCACCAGGATGCTGCCGTTGAGCAACAAGTCGGAGCGATAGTGCAGCGAGTCGGCGCGCACGGCGTTGGAGCCGGTGGCGCGGATGACCCGATGCTGCAACGCCAGCAGCGCCAGGGTCAGCCCGAGGGAAAACACGATCACGCCGACACTCAGCCAGGGGGCGTCCACCGGCACCGGGTTTTTCAGCCGCTCGAAAGCCTGCAAGGCAATCAATACCGCACTGCCGCCGATAAACAGTGCCTGGGCCATGCCGGCCAGGGATTCGGCCTTGCCATGACCGTAACGATGATCATCATCGGCGGGGCGCAGGGCGTAATGCACCGCCAGCAGATTGAGCAGCGAGGTGACGCCGTCCAGTGCCGAGTCGGTCAGGCCGGCAAGCATGCTCACCGAGCCGCTCAGCCACCAGGCCAGGGCCTTGGCGACGACCAGGATAAGCGCCACGGCCACTGACGCCCGGGTGGCCAGGCGCAGCAGACGGGCGTGTTCGGTGCTGGTGGTCATGGCGCGGTCGTTCCTTCAATAGCGCTTGTCATGCGGCGGGCTTGAGGCCGAGGGCGGCCAGTTGTTGCGCGCTGCCCTTGTGCTGGATCAGCCGAGGATCGTCCAGCGGGAAGCTGCGGCCCAGTTCGCGTTCCAGGATCGCCTGCAATTTTTGGTTATTGACGGTGCCGTCGGGGTTGATGGCCGGCTTGAGTTTCTCTGGCTCGATCTGGACACTCTTGCCCGGCTCGAAGTAAATGGCGCCGGTGGCGAAGTCCACGGCGAATGCGATCAGGCCGGGGATGATGTAGAACAGCAGGCCGACGGCATCGAGCGCGGCAATCGCCGGGTCGATCTTGCCGTCGATCTGGCCGCGACGGTCCGGGTAGAAGATCGAGCCGCAGGCGCTGATCTGAGTCAGCAGGGCGGCGACCAGGACGCCACCGATCACGCGAAAGGGAATACGCATAGCAATCTCCTGAACAGGTAAAGGCGTTGCTGGTTGGAGTCCAGACCACGCTAAACAGTTCGCCGTTATACTCGGCCCTCTGTTTTGGAGCCAGCATGATTTCTTTGCCGATTGATGAAGTTTTACCCGCCCTGCGTCAAGCCTTGGCATCGCGCCACGAAGCCGTGCTCGAAGCGCCGCCCGGTGCCGGTAAAACCACCCGTGTTCCCCTGGCCTTGCTGAACGAGCCCTGGCTGGCCGGGCAGACCATCCTGATGCTCGAACCCCGGCGCCTGGCGGCACGGGCGGCGGCCGAGCGACTGGCCAGCGAGCTGGGGGAAAAGGTCGGTGAAACCGTCGGCTATCGGATTCGCCTCGACAGCAAGGTCGGCCCCAAGACCCGTATTGAAGTGGTCACCGAAGGCATCCTCACCCGGCGCTTGCAGGACGATCCGGCGCTGGAAGGCGTGGGGCTGCTGATTTTCGATGAATTCCATGAGCGCAGTCTCGACGCCGACCTGGCCCTGGCCTTGAGCCTCAACGGTCGGGAGCTGTTTCGCGAAGACCAGCCACTGAAGATCCTGCTGATGTCCGCGACCCTGGAAGGCGAGCGCCTGGCCGGGTTGCTGGACAATGCGCCGATCCTGCGCAGCGAAGGCCGCATGTTCCCGGTGACGGTGCGCTGGGGCCGGCCGTTCCAGCCCGGCGAGTTCATCGAGCCGCGGCTGGTGCAGACCGTGCTGGACGCACTGCACGATGAAACCGGCAGCGTCCTGGTGTTCTTGCCCGGGCAGGCGGAGATCCGCCGGGTCCATCAGCAATTGGCCGAGGCCTTGGGCGAGGGCGGCAATGTGTTGCTCTGTCCGCTGCACGGTGAACTGGACCTCGCCGCCCAACGCGCTGCCATCGATCCCGCGCCGCCCGGCCAGCGCAAAGTGGTGCTGGCCACCAACATCGCCGAAACCAGCCTGACCATCAATGGCGTGCGGGTGGTGATCGACGCCGGACTGGCCCGGGTGCCGCGTTTCGACCCGGGCAGCGGCATGACCCGGCTCGACACCCAGCGCATTTCCCGAGCCAGCGCCACCCAGCGGGCCGGTCGGGCCGGGCGTCTGGAGCCTGGTGTCTGCTATCGATTGTGGTCCGAAGACCAGCATGAACAATTGGCCGCCTACGGCAGCGCGGAGATTCTGTCGGCGGACCTGGCCGGATTGGCCCTGCAGTTGGGACGCTGGGGTGTGACGCCGCAGCAATTGGTCTGGCTCGACATTCCGCCCACCGCCGCATATGCCCAGGCCCAGGACCTGCTGCAACGCCTGGGCGCGCTGGAGGGCGAGCAACTGACCCGCCACGGGCAGGCCATGGCTGAACTGCCGGCCCACCCGCGTATCGCTCATCTGCTGTTGCGCGGCCAGGCGTTGGGGCTGGCGGACATGGCCTGCAACGTCGCCGCACTGTTGGGCGAGCGCGATATTCTGCGCGGCGCCGGCGCGGATCTGCACAGTCGCCTGGCCTTGCTGTCCGGCGAAGAACGAGCAGCACGCGGCGCCCAGGGCGGGGTGCAGCGGGCGCGACAATTGGCCCGGCAATATCGCGGTTACCTGCGGGGCAAGGCCGAAGAAGCCGTGGCCGATCCCGATCATCCGCGCTGGCTCGGCGCGTTGCTGGCGCTGGCCTACCCGGACCGCGTCGCCCAGCAACGCCGGCCCGGCGGCGCCGAATACCGTTTGGCCAACGGCCGTGCGGCGCTGTTTGCCGAGGCGGACAGCCTGATGAAACAAGCGTGGCTGGTGATCGCCGACCTGGGCAGCCGTCAGGGCCAGCGCGAAGAACGGATCTACCTGGCGACGGATTTCGACCCGGCGCTGTTCGATTCGGTGCTGGCCGAACAAGTCCGTGTTGTAGATCAACTGGATTGGGACGAGCGCGAAGGCGTGCTGCGCGCCGAGCGCCAGCGCAAGGTTGGCGAACTGGTGCTCAGCCGCGAACCGCTGACCGGCCTGGATGAGTCGGCCCGTAGCCAGGCCCTGGTGAACCTGGTGCGGCGCAAGGGCCTGGAATTATTGCCCTGGACCCCGGAACTGCGGCAATGGCAGGCGCGGGTGGCGCTGCTGCGTCGCCTGGACCTGGACGCCAAGGGCGAGAGCGAATGGCCGGATGTCAGCGATAGCGCATTGCTGGGCAGTCTCGAACATTGGTTGATGCCGTATCTGGGTCGCGTCTCGCGCCTCAGCCATTTTGCCAACCTGGACTTGTCTAGCATCGTTCACAACCTGTTGCCCTGGCCCCTGCCGCAACGCTTGGATGAACTGGCGCCGCACCATTTGAGCGTGCCCTCGGGGTCGTCGATCCGCCTGGACTACAGCGAGCATCCGCCGATCCTGGCGGTGCGCCTGCAGGAGCTCTTCGGCCTGGCCGATACCCCGCGCATTGCTGGCGGGCGGCAGGTGGTCAAGTTGCACCTGCTGTCACCGGCGCGCCGGCCGGTGCAGGTCACCCAGGACCTGGCGAACTTCTGGCGCAGCACCTACGCCGAGGTGAAGAAAGACCTCAAGGGGCGTTATCCCAAACATTACTGGCCGGACGACCCGCTGGTGGCGGAGGCGACGGCGCGGGTCAAGCCGCGTAAGTGAGCTGATTCCAGATTCAACACAGAGTCAGTCTTTCTCAAGAAACTTGCTGTAGCTGAAAAACATCTCGTCGCGTATCCAACCTGCAGACTCATAGAGCGCCTGGGCGGATTGATTGGTCTTGGCCGTGCGCAAGTCCATACGGACTGCCCCTTGTTGCCTGGCATATGCTTCGGCGGCCATAAGCAGCTTTTTGCCTATACCCCGTTGGCGCACGTTCGAATCAACGAAAAGATCATACAAAGTGAAGATGCGCGCCGTGAAAACCGAGCAAAAGGTTGGGTAGAGCTGGCAGAACCCCACAATCTCCTTGGCGGCGTTCTCTGCAACGAACACCAGGGACTCACCCTGTTCAATTCGCGCCCTGACATAGGCGGTCGCCCGCTGCAGGTCGGCATCCATCCTGTAGAACTGCCGATACGCATCAAACAACACACCAATCGCTTCAACGTCGTTGTGTTCGGCCAGGCGAATCTGGGTGTCGCTCATGGATCTCTCCTTGAAATGGGTGTTCAGTCTGAGAAGGCCTCAGAGCAATACCATCAGGACAGTCGGAGCGTACTGCTCGTGTCGGCCGGGCGTTATCCCAAACCGGCACTAGAATTGCGATATAGATCCACTGTGGGAGCGAGCTTGCTCGCGATGGCGGTGTGTCAGCCAATAGCAGGCGGCAACAAAAACCGCGCAATCACCGGCAAATGATCGGAGATGCGCAAGGTGTCGTCCTGTCTTACCTGGGCTTCGACTCGTTTGAGGCGCGGGCTGTAGAACAGGTAGTCGACGGTGCGGTCGGGGCCGTTGAGGCCGGGGTCGTTCGGGTAGTGGGTCAGCCAGTGTGCGCGATCGATGCCGCTGGCCTCGTTGTTGGTGGGGATCATCGGGTATTTGTCCCACAACAGGTGCAAGGGGCTGTCAGCGGAGTAGGGCGTGCGTTGCTCGGACGGCAGGCGCCGGTACTGGCCCAGGGGCAGCAGGTTGAAGTCGCCGCCGATCAGCCAGGGTGTGCCCGCGGATTCGAATGTATCCAAGGCCTTGGCCACGGCGGTGATTTGTCTGGGCAGGGTTTCGTCCGGCTCGCTGGCCCGTTCCAGGTGGGTGTTGAGCACCGCCAGTTGGCCGCCGCCGCTCAGCGACAGATAGCTCACCAACAAGGCGTTTTTTGGCTGGAACTGACGGCTGATGATATTGGCGTCTGCCACCGGCAGTTGTACCCGTTCGGCATGGTCGATGCGGTAGCGACTCAGGGTCGCCAGTTGCCGGCCGACGCTGCCGAAGATGTGCGGGTCGGGGATGAAGTCGGCCTTCCAGTCGAAGGCGCTGGTGCCGCACGGATAGAGGTCGGCCAGCCGCTCCTGCAACAGCTTGAGCTGGTCCTGGTAATCGCTGGCCTTGGCGCCCTTGTCCAGTTCCTGGAGCAGCACGACGTCCGGTTGCTCATCGCGGATGACCCGTGCCACTTCGTCGAGGCTGAAGGCCATGTCTTCCTGGGTCGGGCTTTCATCGTTGCCCTGGGCCAGGTCGTGCCAGAACACGTAGCGTTTGCCGGCGAGGAACTGCACGTTCCAGGTCATCACCTTCAAGGCCTGGCCGGGCACCAGCGGTGCTGCGTTGGCGGTGCAACTGACCGGCAGGGTTTCCCGGGGCTGCGGCCGCCAGGTCAGGCCGTAGATCGACAGGGCGGCCAGGCTGACGATCGACAGCAGGCCCAGCAAGGTGTAGCGCAGTAGACGGGTCATGGGTCGGCTTATGGGCGAAACGCGAAAGTGATCCCGAGCATAACCGAGTGCGGTTCTCAAGCCCAAGCCCAGGGCCTTCGCAGTGTGCGATCAGCGGTTGTCAGGCTTGGCTTCGATCAACATGAACATGCGGAACAGCACCACGCTGGTGAACAGTTGCAAGAAGCTGTGGACGCTCTCGATCAGCAGGCTGAGCACAGGGTTCTGAGGCGGTGGATACACCGAGACGCTGACGCCCTTGAGCAGCCACAGCGGGCCCATCACACAGAGGATGCACAGCAGGACCCGCCAGAAGTTACCGCGGGACATGTTCAGGCTTTCCTTCATCGCAGCCAGGGGTGTCAGGCCCCTGAGGACCAACAGGTATTCACTGAAGGCCAGGGTCACCATCAGCCACAGGCCCGGCAGGAAGTACAACGACAGCCCCACCAGGATCAACAGTGTGTTGAGGGCCGTCAGCAAGGCAAAGCGTGGCCACAGGGTGAGGGCCGTTGCGAGCAGGTCACGGGTGCGTGGTGCTTCGCCGCGGCTGCGTGCGTCGAGAAACAGGATCAACGCGGCGGTGTACAAGGGGTACACCAATAACCCGACGATCACGCTGTAGCCGGGGAAACCCTCGGGGCCGACGGCGCTGTCCACGCCTTGCTGCAGCAAAGCCTCGAGTATGACCAGCGGCAGGCACAGCTGGGCGATCCGGCCCAGATGGCGCTTGAAGAAATACAAAGAGTCGCGCAGCACGTCAAACGGATTCATGAGTCGGTATCGCAGTTCAAAAGCGGTCCGATACTTTAACCGATCAGGCGCCCGCACAAGCAAACGTAAACATCAGGTAAAGACCATTGAAACCTTTGCGACGAGCCCCATTACTGGTGGGCACCGGTCTTCAGGACCGGAATGGTTTCTACCCGGCAATCTAATGAGGTCGCCATGAACAGCGAAGAACAAACCCTGATCGATGGACTGTTTTCACGGCTGCAACAGGCCGAAAAGGATTCAGCCCCGCGTGACGTCCAGGCCGAGGCGCGGATCAAGGAACACCTGGCCAGCCAGCCTGCGGCGGGCTATTTCATGGCCCAGGCGATTCTGGTGCAGGAGGCCGCGATCAAGCGCCTCGATGAACAGAACAAGCAACTCACCCAGCAAGTCGAGCAGTTGCAGGCCGAGCTGCAACGGGCCCGTTCCCAGCCATCGGCACCCAGCGGTGGCGCAGGCTTTCTGTCGAGCATTTTTGGTGGCAGCGCCCGGGATTCACGCCCGGCAAGCGCGCCGACGTCCAGTGGGGGAGGCTGGCGCGAACCGGGACAGCCGTCCTTCAATGCCCAGCCCCAGCCCCAGCCCCAACAAGGCTTCGGCGCCTCGCCCGGCAATTATGGCGCACCGCAGCAGCAGGCCCCGGCAGCGGGCAGCTTCCTGGGCGGCGCCCTGAAAACCGCGGCAGGCGTGGCCGGCGGCGTGATGCTGGCCCAAGGCATCAGCAGCCTGTTCCACAGTAACCAGCAACCGCAGGAAATCGTCGAGGTCATCAAGGAGGAACCGGCGCAACCGGTCAACGACACCGCAGACAACGGCTGGGGCGATGAGCCGCGGGTGGCCGATAACGACGCCTACGGCAACGACCAGGGCGGTTTCAGCGACGCGGACTACAGCGACGATTCTTCTTTCTTCGGCGACGACGACTCCTTCGTCTGACCTGCCATTCGTCCGGGGCGCCCTGGCGCCTCGGGCCGATTATTCGCGGAACAATCCTTCGGGCTGGCATACTGGGCGACTTTTCGGCCCTGGTGGCCTGTGTGCGTGTGCATCCAAGAGGAAACGCGGTGAAAAAAATTGCAGTGTTCGCCGATGTCCAGAACCTCTACTACACCGTGCGCCAAGCCTACGGTTGCCATTTCAACTACGCCGCGCTGTGGGCTGATGTCAGCAAGCAGGGGCAGATCGTCGAGGCCTATGCCTACGCGATCGATCGCGGTGACAGCAAGCAGCAGCAATTCCAGCAGATCCTGCGCAACCTGGGTTTTGTCGTGAAGCTCAAGCCCTACATCCAGCGCAGCGACGGCTCGGCCAAGGGCGACTGGGACGTGGGCATCACGCTGGACATCATGGACGCCGCCGACCACGTCGACGAAGTGGTGCTGGCCTCCGGCGACGGCGATTTCGACATGCTGCTCGAGCGCATCATCCAGAAGCATGGTGTACAAGCGGTGGTCTATGGCGTGCCGGGGTTGACCGCCAACTCGCTGATCCGCGCCGCCAGCCGCTACGTGCCCATCGAAGGTGCGTTGTTGCTCAAGAATTGATTTTTCACGGAGTTCAAAAGGTTTGGAACGCATCGCAGTCATCGACTTTGAAACCACCGGGATCACCCCGAGCAGCAGTTGCCGGGCCACTGAAATCGCGGTGGTGATGCTCGAACAAGGCCGGATCGTCGACCGCTACCAGAGCCTGATGAATGCCGGTGTGCGTATCCCTGCGTTTATTGAGCAATTGACCGGCATCAGCAACGCCATGCTGCGCAGCGCCCCGTCGGCGGAAAAAGTGATGAACGAGGTCAACGAGTTCGTTGGCATCACGCCGCTGCTGGCCCACAACGCCGCGTTCGACCAGAAGTTCTGGGACTTCGAACTGGGGCGAATCAAGCGCACCCGCCTGCAGAATTTTGCCTGCTCACTGTTGCTGGCCCGACGCCTGATGCCGGCGGCGCCGAACCACAAGCTCGGCACGCTCAACGCTTTCGCCGGCCTGCCCCATACCGGCCAGGCTCACCGGGCCATGGCCGACGCCGAAATGGCCGCCAACCTCACCGCGCACCTGGCTTCGCAATTGCGGCAAAAGCACGGGCTGCGGGAGTTGTCCCATGATCTGCTGTGCAGTTTGCAGAAAGTGCCGGCGGCGAAGATCAACGAGCACCTCAAGCGGCATCGCGGGTTCTAAACACACCACAAAGCAACTGTGGGAGTGATGTGTCAGACAGACCGCTTTCGCGAGCAAGCTCGCTCCCACAGGGTTGGTCTGTGTTGAGCAATTATTTGCCGTTGCCTTCCAACTGCCCCAACGGCACGCGCTTTTCAATGGCGCTGGACAGCACGATCGAGGTCTTGCTGAAGCCGAACTTGGCGATGCGGTTGATCAGCTCTTCCAGTTCCGGCATCGAGCCCACCGCCGCTTGCATGATCACGCACGGGTCCCCGGTGACCCGGTGGCACTCGGTCAGTTGTGGGATCTTGCACAGTTCGTCGTAGGTCTTCTGGTTGCCATGCTGGTTCATCCGCAATTCGATGACGCACTGCACCGGCAGGCCGATCTTCGCCATGTCGACTTTGGCTTGATAACCGGTGATGACGCCGCTGGCTTCCAGTTTGCTGACCCGCTCGGCCACGGCGGGGGCTGACAGGTTCACTTTGCGGGCCAGTTCGGCGTAGGACGCACGACCGTTTTCCAACAGGGCGCTGAGCAGCATGCGGTCGTATTTATCCACAGGTAGGCTTCCAAATGACGTGGCTTTCGAAAGCGCGACTTATAGCGCCGAACGCCGTGTTTTGAAAAGTGTATGGCCCGGATAAACAGGTTTTGTAGCTTAATTTCCGCCCTTCGCCTTTCTAGAATAGCGTCTCTCATTGTCCTGACTTCGAGCTGACCATGCCTGGCACACGCCGCTTCCCCCTGCCATTGATCGCTGCCTTCTTTGCCTTGTATGTCATCTGGGGTTCGACCTACCTGGTGATTCGCATCGGTGTGGAGCATTGGCCGCCGCTGTTGCTGGCCGGGATTCGTTTTGTGCTGGCCGGTTCGCTGATGTATGGCTTCCTGCGCTGGCGCGGGGCACCGGCGCCGACCTGGGCGCAATGGAAGGCCGGGGCCATCATCGGCGTACTGTTGCTCAGTTTTGGTAACGGCGCGGTCAGTGTGGCCGAGCACACTGGCGTGGCGTCCGGGGTGGCGGCCCTGGCGGTGGCAACGGTGCCTTTGTTTACCTTGCTCTGCGGATATTTCTGGGGTGCGCGTAATACTCGTCTGGAATGGGCGGGGATTGTGCTGGGGTTGATTGGTATCGCGATGCTCAACCTGGGCTCCAACCTGCAGTCCAGCCCGTTGGGTGCGACCTTGCTGGTATTCGCGGCGGCGTCCTGGGCCTTCGGTTCGGTGCTGAGCAAACACGTGCCGTTGCCGGCAGGGGCGATGGCCAGTGCCGTGGAGATGCTGGTAGGCGGTGTGGTGCTGTTGATCGGCAGTGTGGCCAGCGGCGAGCACCTGGACAGCGTGCCGCCGCTGGAAGGTTGGCTCGCCTTGGCTTACCTGACCTGCTTCGGTTCGATCGTTGCCTTCAATGCCTACATGTACCTGCTCAAGCATGTGCGCCCGGCGGCGGCCACCAGTTATGCCTACGTCAACCCAGCCGTGGCAGTGTTGCTGGGGATCGTGTTCGCGGGTGAAACCATTGGCGCTGAAGAAAGTGTGGCGATGTTGGTGATCATCAGTGCCGTGGTGTTGATCGGTTTGCCGCAGTGGCGCAAACCCAAGCCTGCGCCGGCCGCTTCCTGATTTAGGGTAAACTTCCGCGCATTGCACATCTTGCGCTGATTTTTCCTACGGTACTTCCATGACTTTCGCCACCCTTGGCCTGATCGAACCCTTGCTGCGCGCCCTTGAGACGCTCGGCTACCAGACCCCGACCCCGGTGCAGGCCCAAGCCATGCCGGCGGTGCTGGCCGGTCGTGACCTGATGGCCGCGGCCCAGACCGGCACCGGCAAGACCGCCGGTTTCGCCGTGCCGCTGTTGCAGTTGCTGACCACCGAAGGGCCGAAGGTCGCGGCCAACTCGGTGCGAGCGCTGATCCTGGTGCCAACCCGTGAGCTGGCTGAGCAGGTCCATGAAAGCGTGCGTCAGTACGCGCAAAACCTGCCGCTGAGCACTTACGCCGTGTACGGCGGCGTCAGCATCAACCCGCAGATGATGAAATTGCGCAAAGGCGTCGACCTGTTGGTCGCCACGCCTGGGCGTCTGCTCGATTTGTTCCGCCAGAACGCGCTGAAGTTCAACCAGTTGCAGACCCTGGTGCTGGACGAAGCCGACCGCATGCTCGACCTGGGCTTCTCCGAGGAACTGGCGAATATCTACAAGGCCCTGCCGAAGAAGCGCCAGACGCTGCTGTTCTCGGCGACCTTCTCCGACGCCATCCGCCTGCTGGCCGGGCAGATGCTCAACGATCCGCTGAGCATTGAAGTGAGCCCGCGCAACGTCGCCGCCAACACCGTCAAGCAATGGGTGGTGACGGTGGACAAGAAGCGCAAGCCGGAATTGTTCGTGCACCTGATGCGCAAGAACAAGTGGAAGCAGGTGCTGGTCTTTGCCAAGACTCGCAATGGCGTTGATGCGTTGGTGGAAAAACTCCAGGGCCTGGGCGTCAACGCCGACGGCATCCACGGTGACAAACCCCAAGCCACCCGCCAGCGCGCACTGGACCGCTTCAAGGCCAGCGAAGTGCAGATCCTGGTGGCGACCGACGTCGCTGCCCGTGGCTTGGATATCGAAGACTTGCCGTTGGTGGTGAACTTCGACCTGCCGATCGTCGCCGAGGACTACATCCACCGCATCGGCCGTACCGGTCGGGCGGGCTCGACCGGGGAAGCGATTTCCCTGGTCTGCGCCGACGAAGTGAACCTGCTGTCGGCCATCGAGATGCTGACGCGCCAGGCGCTGACTCGTCAGATGGAACAGGACTTCGAGCCT
This sequence comes from Pseudomonas sp. KB_12, assembly GCF_052114545.1. Lineage (NCBI taxonomy): Bacteria > Pseudomonadati > Pseudomonadota > Gammaproteobacteria > Pseudomonadales > Pseudomonadaceae > Pseudomonas > Pseudomonas sp. KB_12. The sequence continues at coordinate 84,416 of NZ_JBFREY010000028.1, forward strand.
GAACATCGGGTACCGGACACCGATGCCAGCGGCCAGGTGATCAAGAAACCGAAAAAGCCGAAGAAACCGAAAACCTCCGGTGGCGGCGGCAAGCGCAACCTGGGCAAGTGGGTGGACAGCGGCGATGCCTCGCCTGTTGAACCTTCGGTCAAGCCTGTGCGCAAAGTGCCGGTGTTCAATACCGGGCCGCGTAAGCGTAAGCCTTGATATCAAAGGCCACATGGGAACTGTAGGAGCTGTCGAGCGAAGCGAGGCTGCGATCTTTTGATCTTACGCTTGAGATTCAAGTGTATGGGGAAAGATCGCAGCCTCGTTTCACTCGTCAGCTCCTACGGGTTCAACCGTTCAAGAATTCCAGGATTCCCAACCCCGCCGCGCGGCCGCTGGCAAAACACGCCGTGAGCAGGTAACCGCCGGTCGGTGCTTCCCAATCGAGCATTTCCCCGGCGCAGAAAACGCCGGGCAATTGCTTGAGCATCAGGCGTTCATCCAGGGCCTCGAAGGTCACGCCACCGGCGCTGCTGATGGCTTCGTCCAAGGGGCGGGTCTTCACCAGGGTGACTGGCAAGGCCTTGATCGCCCGGGCCAGCCGCGCCAGGTCAGTGAAACACTCGGCCGGCGTGAGCTCACGCAATAGCGCAGCCTTGACGCCGTCGATCCCCAACTGACTGTGCAAGTGCTTGGCCATCGAACGGGAACCGCGAGGCTTGTTCAGGGCCTGGAGGATTTTATCCACAGGCCGTCCGGGCAGCAGGTCTAGATGGATCGTCGCGCTGCCGTGTTGGTTGATGGCTTCGCGAACCGGTGCCGACAGGGCGTAGATCAGGCTGCCTTCGATGCCGGTGGCGGTGATCACGCATTCGCCGAGGCGCGGTACATCGTCGTTCAGGCCGATGGCGATGTTCTTGAGCGGGGCGCCAGCGAATTTGCTGATCATCAGGTCGCTCCAGGCTTCTACCTCGAACCCGCAGTTGCTTGGTTGCAACGGCGCCAGGGCCACGCCGCGTTGTTCCAGCGGCAGCATCCAGGCGCCGTCGGAGCCCAGGCGTGACCAACTGCCGCCGCCCAGGGCCAGCAGTATCGCGTCGGGGCGTAGCGTTTTCTCACCTTCCGGACTCGCTATGCGCAAGCTGCCATCGGGGTTCCAGCCGAGCCAGCGATGGCGCGTGTGGATCGCCACGCCGGCATCGCGCAGGCGCTTGAGCCAGGCGCGCAGCAGTGGCGCGGCTTTCATGTCGGTAGGAAATACCCGTCCGGAGCTGCCGACAAAGGTATCGATGCCCAGCCCGTGAATCCATTCGCACAATTGCTCGGCGCCGAATGCCCGCAGCAGCGGGGCAATGTTCGGCGCACGTTCGCCGTAGCGGGAGAGGAAGGCCGGGAAGGCTTCGGAGTGGGTGATGTTCATGCCGCCGACGCCGGCCAGCAGGAATTTGCGGCCCACCGAGGGCATGCCGTCGTACAGGTCGACTTGAAGGCCCGCCTGGCTTAGCACCTCGGCCGCCATCAGGCCGGCGGGGCCGCCGCCGATGATGGCGACGTTTGGGGCGGAAGGCTTGGCGGTCGAGGTCATGATTTGAACTGTGGGGGCTGGGGTAGGCGGGGCATTCTACCAGCACAACTCTTTGTGGGAGCGAGCTTGCTCGCGATAGCGCAGGGTCGGCTACATGAATGTCACTGATACACCGCTATCGCGAGCAAGCTCGCTCCCACAGGGGGTGGGTGGCGCTTTTCAGGAAGTGATCAAAAAACAGCCAAGCCTCTGTACGCTACAGGCAGCATAGCCTGTAGGCCGTTTCGCTCAGGTTATCCACAGGCCGCTCCACAGGCATTGTGGGTAAAGCCCAGGTTTCAGTGACAACCTGATGACGTCCAGACCCTTTGAGCGCTGTGGTGCAGGATCCCGTGGCGGCGGGCCAGGGCCTTGCGGTCCTTGCTGTAGCCGCCACCGATCACGCCGACCACCGGGATGTCGCGTCCCAGGCAATGGCGCATGACGCTCTCGTCCCGGGCGGCGAGGCCTTCGTCGGTCAGCTTCAGGTAACCGAGGGCGTCATCCTTGTGTACGTCGACGCCGGCGTCATACAGCACCAGGTCCGGCTGATAGAGCGGCAGCAAGTAGTTGAGCGCATCGTCCACCACCTTCAAATAAGCCGCGTCTTCCATGCCCATCGGCAGGGGGATGTCCCAGTCGCTTTGCGCCTTGCGTGCAGGAAAATTCTTTTCGCAGTGCAAGGAAACTGTCACGGCGTCCGGGGTGTCATGGAGTATTCGGGCGGTGCCGTCGCCCTGGTGCACGTCGCAGTCGAAAATAAGCACCCGTGAGACCCGGCCGCTGGCCAGGAAATAGCGACTGATCACCGCCAGGTCGTTGAAGATGCAGAACCCGGCCGGGTGGTCGTAGTGGGCGTGATGGGTGCCGCCGGCCAGGTGGCAGGCCAGCCCGTGCTCAAGGGCTTGTTCGGCGGCCAGGAGCGAGCCGCCCACGGCACGCACCGTGCGGCGGGCCAGGGCTTCGCTCCAGGGCAGGCCAAGTCGCCGTTGATCTTCACGGGACAACTCGCCGCCCATGTAGCGTTCGATATACGCACGGTCGTGGGCCAGGGCGAGGATGTCCGGCGGACACAGCGACGGGCGCAGCAGGTCCGCGTCGCGGGTCAGGCCGCTGTCCACCAGGTGATCGCGCAACAGGCGAAACTTGTCCATGGGGAAACGGTGTTCCGCCGGGAAGTCGGGGCTGTAGTCTTCGTGATAGATAAGCGGCAGAGGCATAGTGTTTTCAGCGGTGAGTGAGTGACGGATCCTACCAGCGATGTAGACTCTGGGGCATGGAAGAGGAGTGAAAATGGAGCCGATACTGGAACTGGAAAGCGCACGGCTGCTCTTGCGGCAGTGGCGCGATGATGACTTGCCGGAATTTGCCGCCATGTGCGCAGACCCGCAGGTGATGCGTTATTTCCCGGCGCGCCTGAGCCGCTTGGAAAGCGCTGCCCTGATCGGTCGCGTGCGGGGGCATTTCGCCGAGCATGGTTTTGGTTTGTGGGCCCTGGAACGCAAGGACACTGGCGCCTTCATTGGCTTCACCGGGCTGGGTGTGGTCGGGTTCGATGCGCCTTTCACACCGGCTATCGAGATCGGTTGGCGCCTGGCCCGGGAGCACTGGGGCCTGGGGTATGCCAGCGAAGCGGCGTGGACCGCCCTGCGTTGTGCCTTCGACCAGTTGACGCTGGACGAAGTAGTGGCGTTCACCGCCGTCGACAACCTGCCATCGCAAAAGGTCATGCAGGCCATTGGCATGCTGCACGACCCGGCTGACGACTTCGAACACCCGACACTCGCCGTCGGTCATCCATTGCGTCACCATGTGCTCTATCGCATCAATCGTGAGCAGTGGTTGCAGACCCTGCACGGTTAGCCGACACGGACGTTTACAATGCCCGCCAGAATGGCCTGGGCCACTATCATAGACTGCGCGGTTTTTGCGCTGTGTGAGGAAAGTCTGAATGAGCCACGTGTTGGAAGATCTGGTCGACCTGCTGACCCTGGAACCGATCGAAGAGAACCTGTTTCGCGGGCGTAGCCAGGACCTGGGGTTTCGCCAGTTGTTCGGCGGCCAGGTACTGGGCCAGTCGTTGTCGGCGGCCAGCCAGACCGTGGAAGCTGCGCGCCATGTGCATTCGATGCACGGTTATTTCCTGCGTCCAGGCGACGCTGCGCTGCCGGTGGTCTACCAGGTGGACCGCGTGCGCGACGGTGGCAGCTTCAGCACCCGCCGGGTGACGGCGATCCAGAAGGGCAACCCGATTTTTACCTGCAGTGCCTCGTTCCAGTACGACGAAGAGGGCTTTGAGCACCAGAGCAGCATGCCGCAAGTCGTCGGGCCGGAGAACCTGCCGTCCGAGCTGGAACTGACCCAGCAGCGCGCGCACCTGCTGCCCGAGCACATGCGCGAAAAACTGCTGTGCCCCAAGCCGATCGAAGTACGCCCGGTCACCGAAAAAGACCCTTACAACCCGCAACCGGCCGACCCGGTCAAATACGTGTGGTTCCGTGCCGATGGCGCCCTGGCGGATTCGCCGGCCTTGCACAAATACCTGCTGGCCTACGCGTCGGACTTCGGCCTGTTGACCACTTCGCTGCTGCCCCACGGTAAATCGGTGTGGCACAAAGATATGCAGGTCGCCAGCCTCGACCACGCCTTGTGGTTCCATGCCGACCTGCGCGCCGATGACTGGTTGCTCTACGCCATGGACAGCCCCTGGGCCGGTAACTCGCGCGGGTTCTCCCGTGGCAGCGTGTTCAACCGCGCCGGACAACTGGTGGCCTCGGTGACCCAGGAAGGCCTGATTCGTCATCGCAAGGACTGGGCATGAGCCTGGCCGAGGTTCGTCACTGGGTGTTCGACATGGATGGCACGCTGACGATCGCCGTGCATGACTTCGCGGCGATTCGCGTGGCCCTGGCGATTCCGGCCGAAGACGACATCCTCACCCATCTGGCAGGGTTGCCCGCCGAGGAAGCGGCGGCCAAGCATGCCTGGCTGCTGGAGCATGAACGGGACCTGGCGCTGGGCTCCAGGCCCGCGCCGGGGGCGGTTGAGCTGGTGCGCGAACTGGCCGGGCGCGGTTATCGCCTGGGTATCCTCACCCGTAACGCCCGCGAGCTGGCCCACGTCACCCTCGAAGCCATCGGCCTGGCGGACTGTTTTGCCGTGGAAGATGTGCTGGGCCGCGACGAAGCACCGCCCAAGCCTCACCCCGGTGGCCTGTTGAAGCTGGCCGAGGCCTGGAACGTGGCGCCCGAGGCGATGGTGATGGTGGGCGATTACCGCTTTGACCTGGACTGCGGGCGTGCGGCGGGGGCGCGGACGGTGCTGGTGAACCTGCCGGACAATCCATGGCCGGAACTGACGGATTGGCATGCGCGGGATTGTTCGGCGTTGCGGCGGATGCTTTCGGCCTGAGCGCTGGGTTGACTGATCGATCGCTATCGCGAGCAAGCTCGCTCCCACAATGGATTTGTGTCGAGCACAGGTTTTGTAATCGACAGAGCCCCCCTGTGGGAGCGAGCTTGCTCGCGATAGGTCCCTGTCATTCGCGACAAAACTTACTGACCAAACAGAACCCTCAACCCCTCGGGCGAAGTCAACATCCCATCCCCGTTATGCCCCACCCCCGGCACTTCGATCAGCCGCTGGTTCAACCCCTCGGGATGACGCCGGGTCAGGTAGTCGAAAAAGAAATGCCCGCGCAGTAACCGATACGGTCCCTGGGTTTGTGCTTCACAGCCTTTATCCAGCGCCGGATGTTCCGGGTCGGTGTCTTGTTGCCCGAGCAAATAGACGATGTCGCGCTTGGCGTAGTGATCTTCCAGTTGCGCAGGTGTTTGCCCCGCCGCGTAGGCTGGCAAGTTCTGCAGGCCGTATTTCCAACGATTGAAGCCAGGGCAACTGGCAGGGTCGAAAGCCATGGGCCGTTGCGCATCGAAGTAGGCATAGGACGACGGGTTGGCGATGACAAAGCGTGGGCTGATCCGGTATTGGCCGTGGGCGAGCAGGGCATAGCGCTGCACGACCTGGGCGCCGCCGGAATGGCCGGCGATGACGATCTCTTTCACTTCGGGAAACTGCTGCCGGTCACTGACTCGCGCGACGATGTCGTCGAGTACCTGGAAGGAACTGACCGGGTTGGGCCCTGTGGATAAGCCACCGGCCATCCAGTCGTTGCCTTGCCAGCGCAGGAGGTCATTGGGCAATTGATGGCGCGCCACGTCCTGTTCGTTGAGAAACTGCGGGGCGATGATCAGGGTGGTGCCCAGTTGTCCGGCCTGCCCGGCAGCCTTTTCGGCGCTGTGCAGGTAGGTGTCGGCATTGCGCAGCCGACCGTGGAGGATGATCAACACGCGCTGGATGGACGCCGGCGGTGGGCTTACACCGACGGCCATGGCGCCGCCCTTGAACTGCAGTCGCCCTTGGGCGACCACGTTGACGCCTTGTTCCTCGGCCTGGGCGACGGCGCAGCACAGCACCAGCCCGATCAACGCCCCCCACTTCATCTACAGGTTTTTCGCCGCGAACGTGTCGCACTGGCTGACCTGGCCCTGGGCGAACCCGGTCTTGAACCAGCGCACGCGCTGCGCCGACGTGCCGTGGGTGAAGGAGTCCGGCACCACGCGACCCTGGCCTTGTTGCTGCAAGCGGTCATCGCCGATGGCATTGGCGGCGTTCAAGGCCTCTTCGATGTCCCCCGGCTCCAGCCAGTTCAGGCGTTTTTGCGCATGGTTGGCCCACACACCCGCCAGGCAATCGGCCTGCAACTCCTGGCGTACCAGCAAGCCGCCATCGCCCTCCATCTGCCGGCCTTGCTGGCGCGCTTCCTGGATTTTCGCCGACACGCCGAGCAGCGTCTGCACATGGTGGCCGACTTCGTGGGCAATGACGTAGGCCTGGGCGAAGTCGCCGGCGGCAGCGAAACGTTGGGACATTTCCTTGAAGAAACTCATGTCCAGGTAGACCTGGCGATCTGCCGGGCAATAGAACGGACCGGTCGCCGACGAGGCAAGGCCGCAAGCCGAGTTGACCCGGCCGCTGAACAACACCAGTTTGGGTTGCTGGTACTGGCGTCCGGCCTGCTGGAACACCTGGCCCCAGGTGTCTTCGGTGTCGCCGAGGATCGAGCGCACGAACTCGGCCTGTTCATCGTTGGCCGGTGGCGCCTGGCGGGTTTGTGAGGTGGCGGGGGCGGACTGGTCCATCTGCCCGGCCAGTTGCCCGAGAATCTGCATCGGGTCCTGGCCGGTGATCCAGCCGATGCCGACGATCAGGAGGACGGCCGTCAGGCTCAATCCCTTGCCGCCGCCGAAACGCATTCCGCCGCCGCCCCCACCGTCACCGTCACCGCGAGCGTCCACCACGTTGTCACTGCGGCGACCTTTTTTCCATAACATGTAGGCGTTCCTCTGATTGGCCGGGGTGTCACTGTACTGCCGTTGCGGTGAGTCTAGCTTTTGGGGCGTCAGGATGCGCGTGATACCTGAGCTTTCAGGCAACCGGCGCGGGGTTTGGTTCATCAGGGCATGAACGAATGGCGCGCCAGTTCCAGAATTTGCATTACACTTTGCATATTCTAGAATCGACGAACTTACCTTTGGATCGCTCATGGCCGGCAGTCAAATCGAACGGGTTTTCAATGTGCTGGAAAGCCTCGCCAGCGACCCTCGCGGCTGGCCGCTGCTAGGCTTGGCCGAACAGTTGCAGATTCCCAAGAGTGCTACCCACCGTTTGCTCGCCGAACTGATGCGCCTGGGCTATGTGCGCCAGAATCCCGAGAACCTGCGTTATCACTTGTCGACCCGCCTGGTCGCCATGGGCTTTCGTTATCTGTCGCGAAGCGGTGCCGACATCGTCCAGCCAGTGCTCGATCGCCTGGCGCAGGAAACGGGTGAACTGGTGCGCCTGGGTGTCATCGAAGGGGAGTGCCAGACCTGGATCGCCAAATCTCAGGGGGCCCGTTCCGGCTTGCGCTACGACCCGGACATGGGACGTGAAACGCCGTTGTCCTATACCGCGTCGGGCCATGCCTGGCTGGCTTGCATGAGTGACGCCGAGGCGTTGGCGCTGGTGGCGCGCCAGGCCGTGCAAGTGCCGGCGGACGCCGGACCAAACGCTCCACGCGGCCCGGCTGAACTGCTCCAGTACCTGCACCAGGCCCGCGAACACGGCTATGCCTGTGTCGAGGAAAGCTCGGCGATCGGCACGTCGGCCATTGCCGCTGTGGTCCGTCATCCATTGGACGGCCGGGTCATCGGCGTGTTGAGTGTTGCCGGCCCCAGCGCACGGATGACGCGGGCGCGGTTGCATGAGCTGGCACCGACCTTGCTGGCGTTTGTCGAGGAGTTATCGCAAGCCAGTCAGGCCTCGGAGTTGTTCAGCTGAGTGCGGTCTCATCCGTCACAGGCAAGCCTTGCTCCCTACATCACGCAACGCAGGATTCCTACATGACCGTCAGCACTCCGCTTTCCGGCGTCAATCAGGCTTTCAAGGGCATCCTGCTTATTCTGGTGGCGACGTTTCTGTTCTCCAGTCATGACGCCTTGTCGAAATACCTCTCGGGTTTCTACCCGATCATCATGGTGGTCTGGGCACGTTACGTGGTGCACACGTTGTTGATGGCGGGTATTTTCCTGCCGCGCTCGGGGCTGCGGGTCCTGCGGACCAAGCGTCCTTTGTGGCAACTGGCCCGGGCGCTGTGCCTGCTGGGCACCAGCCTGTTCTTCACCACGGCGCTGTTGTATATCCCGCTGGCCGAGGCGACGGCGGTCAACTTTCTCGCGCCCGTGCTGGTCACCGCGTTGTCGGTGCCATTGCTGGGCGAACACGTGACGCGCGGGCAATGGATCGCGGTGATCTTCGGCTTTATCGGAGTGTTGATCATCGTCCATCCGGGCGGGGATCTGTTCACCCCGGCGGTGATATTGCCGTTCTGTTCGGCACTGTTCTTCTGTTTCTACCAACTGCTCACGCGCAAGCTCAGCGAGATCGACAGCCCGACCACCAGCAACTTCTTCGCCGGCCTGTGCAACACCTTGGTGATGAGCGCGCTGGTGCCGTTCTTCTGGCAAGTGCCGAGCCTGTTGCACGGTGCGATGATGCTGGCGCTGGGCGCCTGCGGGATGACGGCGCACCTGATGCTGACCCAGGCCTTCCGCTTTGCCGCCCCGGCGCTGCTCGCGCCGTTCGGGTATTGCCAGATCGTGTTTGCCGGGCTGCTGGGCTGGTTGTTGTTCAACCACACGCCGACGCTGACCACCGTGGTGGGCATCACCTTGATCTGCTTGAGTGGGTTGGCGGCGGCGTGGCAACAGCGGCGGGCTTAACACCGATTGTGAAGGGGGCAATTGTGGGAGCAAGGCTTGCCCGCGATGAAGACGATGCGGTCCTGAGTGAACCGAGGCGCCTTCATCGCGGGCAAGCCTTGCTCCCACAGTGGGATAAATAATCCCGGGCTGACTGGAATCAGTTTTCCAGCGTAGGCACCTTGCGCGGTGCCATGAAGTACAGCCAGGTCAGGGCAATGAAGTACATCGCCGGGATCAGGGTGAACAGCACGGTGTAGTTGTTGTTGGTGATCGTGAGGATGTGGCCCACCAGTTGAGTCATGAACATCCCGCCGATGGCCGCGCACATGCCGCCGAAGCCAAACACCGTACTCATCATGTGCTTGGGCGTGTAGTCCATGACCAGGCTCCAGATGTTGGCGGTCCAGGCCTGGTGCGCGCCTATGGCCAGGGAAATGGCGAACACCGCCATCCACAGGTTGCTTGCGCCGGCGGCCATGATCACGCCGATGATGCAGCAGGCGAACAGCAGCATGGACACCAGTCGCGCCTTGATCGGATTGAGGCCACGGCCGATCAGGAACGAAGACAGGATACCGCCGCCCACGCTGCCGAAGTCGGCGGTGAGGTAGATGATGATCAGCGGGATGCCCATCTGGGTCACGTTGATGCCCAGGTTGTACTGCTGGTTCAGGAACGGCGGCAGCCAATAGAGGTAGAACCAGAACACTGGGGCGGTGATCGAGTAGGCCAGGGCGAACGCCCAGGTGCCGCGCATGCGCAGGATGCGTGAGAACGGCACGCGGACCTGGTCCGGTTCGTCCTGGGCCTGGATGTAGTCCAGTTCCGACTGTTTGACGCTGGGATGGTCTTCGGGGTTGAAGTATTTCAGGCCCCAGAACAGCAGCCAGATCCCGCCCAATGCCGACATGCACAGGAACGCCGCCTGCCAGCCCCACACGTGCAGGATCAGTGGCAGCAGCATCGGGGTGAACATCGCGCCGACGTTGGTCCCGGCGTTGAAAATGCCAGTCGCCACGGCCCGTTCACCGGCCGGGAACCACAGCCGCGTAGTCTTCACGCAGGCCGGGTAGTTGGCAGCTTCGGTCAGGCCCAGGATAAAGCGGCAGACCATGAAGCCCACCGCCGAGGTGGCCAGGCCGTGGGCGCCGGTCGCCAGGCTCCAGAGCAGCGCGGCGCAGAAGAACACGCGCTTGACGCCGATCCGATCGATCAGCCGTCCTTGCAACACGAAGCCGACGGCGTAACCGACCTGGAACCAGAAGTTGATGTTGGCGTAGTCCATCGCCGTCCAGCTCATTTCCTTGGCCAGGATCGGCTGCATCACGCCCAGGGCGGCGCGGTCGATGTAGTTCAGGGTCGTGGCAAAAAACACCAGGGCGAGCATGCCCCAACGGGTCTTGCCCACGGCCATGGCGCCGCGGATCTTGTCGCCGATGCCGCTGGAGGAGACACCCAGGCCGGGGGCCAGGCGGGAACTTTGGGAAGGGATCATAGCGTGTACCCGTTTTTGAAATTCTTATGGTTGGTCTGGGTCTGTCCATCGAGGTCGGTCGGGCCGGCGTCAATGTGGGAACGATGGTGCGCAGTGAGCAAAAAATCGTCAATTCGGCAATGGCCATTTTGTTCGATAATCGCCCAAAAAACTAACCGGATGGTACATATTAAATTGCTGAAAGAAACCGGCAGCTCAATAATCGGCTCACTCTTTTAAAAGCATTTTCAAAAGCGGCGCAGCTTCTGTAGCCGATGCCTGTCCCGGGAGCCGAAGTCATGCAGCGTTCCATTGCCACCGTGTCCTTGAGCGGTACCTTGCCGGAAAAACTCGAAGCCATTGCCGCCGCCGGTTTTGATGGGGTGGAAATCTTCGAGAACGACCTTCTCTACTACGATGGCAGCCCTCGGGAAATCAGGCAGATGTGCGCCGACCTGGGCATTGCCATCACCTTATTCCAACCGTTTCGTGACTTTGAAGGCTGCCGCCGCGATCGCCTGTCGCGCAACCTGGAGCGGGCCGAGCGCAAGTTCGACCTGATGCAGGAACTGGGCACTGACCTGGTGCTGGTGTGCAGCAACGCCTCGGCCGACAGCGTCGGCGACGAACAGATTCTCATCGATGACCTGCGCCTGCTGGCCGAACGCGCCGGTGCGCGGGGCTTGCGGATCGGTTATGAAGCGCTGGCCTGGGGCCGGCACGTGAATACTTATCAACAGGTCTGGAACATCGTGCGCCAGGCCGATCACCCCAGCCTCGGCGTGTTGCTCGACAGCTTCCATACCTTGTCCCTCAAGGGCGATCCGAGCGCGATCGCCGAGATTCCCGGCGACAAGATCTTCTTCGTGCAAATGGCCGACGCGCCGATCCTGGCCATGGATGTCCTGGAATGGAGCCGGCATTTCCGTTGTTTCCCGGGGCAGGGCGAGTTCGACTTGCCGGGTTTCCTGGCGCCGATCATCAAGAGTGGCTACACCGGACCGCTGTCGCTGGAAATCTTCAACGACGGTTTCCGCGCCGCACCGCCACGGGCCAATGCCGCCGACGGGCTGCGCTCGCTGCTGTACCTGGAAGAAAAAACCCGTCAGCGCCTGGCTGAAGAAGCGCCCTCCATGGGCAATGCCGACATCCTGTTCGCCACGCCGCCGGCCAGCGAATACGACGGCATCGAATTCCTCGAGTTCGCCGTGGACGATAACCTCGGCGCCAAGCTCTCCCATTGGCTGGAACGGCTGGGGTTCGTCAAGGCCGGCCAGCACCGTTCCAAGAATGTCAGCCTGCTGCGCCAGGGCGATATCAACTTGATCCTCAACAGCGAACCGTACTCGTTCGCCCACAGTTTTTTCGAAGCCCACGGACCTTCGTTGTGCGCCACCGCCGTGCGCGTGAAAAACAGTGCCAGCGCCCTGGAGCGGGCCGTTGCCTACAAAGGCCAGCCTTATCGGGGGTTGGTGGGCCCCAATGAACTGGAGCTGGCGGCGGTGCGCGCACCGGACGGTAGCTTGATTTACCTGGTGGACCAGCAGGCCGACGTCTATGGCACCGATTTCAACCTGCAGCCGGGTGCGGTCATTGGGGCCGGGCTCAAGCGCATCGACCACATGGCGATGGCGCTGCCGGCCGACAGCCTCGACAGTTGGGTGCTGTTCTACAAGAGCCTGCTGGATTTCGAGGCCGATGACGAAGTGGTCCTGCCCGACCCGTATGGCCTGGTAAAAAGCCGTGCGCTGCGCAGCCGTTGCAGTTCGATCCGCTTGCCGCTGAACATTTCCGAGAACCGCAACACCGCGATCTCACACGCGCTGTCGAGTTATCGCGGCTCCGGCGTGCATCACATCGCCTTCGACTGCGATGACATCTTCGCCCAGGTCAGTCGTGCCAAAGAGGCGGGCGTACCGTTGCTGGACATCCCGCTCAATTACTACGACGACCTGGCGGCGCGTTTCGATTTCGACGATGAATTTCTCAGCGAGCTGGCGTATTTCAACGTGTTGTACGACCGTGATGCCCAGGGTGGCGAGCTGTTCCACGTCTACACCGAGCCGTTCGAAGGGCGGTTTTTCTTCGAGATCATCCAGCGCAAGAACGGTTACGTCGGTTATGGCGCCGCCAATGTCGCGGTGCGCCTGGCGGCCATGGCCAAGTCCCGCAGCGGTGGTTTGCGACACGCCAAGTTGTAGGGAAATCGTAAACGTGGCGGTAATGGGCCGTGTCGTGACTTCCTTCAGTGCACGGTGCGGCCCATAATCGCCAGCCTGTGCAGTGATGGCCGTGAGCCCCGCAATGACTATGAATCCAGAGCTTTCCGCAGCGCTCGACGAACCCGTCGTCGCGCCGCGCAAGAGTCGCAAGAACAACCCGGAGAAGACCCGGGAAAACATTCTTCAGGAAGCCATCGTCGAGTTCGTCCAGCAAGGCCTGGCCGGTGCCCGGGTCGATGCCATCGCCGAGCGCATCCACACCTCCAAGCGCATGATCTACTACTACTTCGGCAGCAAGGAGCAGTTGTACGTCGAGGTGCTGGAAAAACTCTACGGCGATATCCGCACCACTGAGAGCCGCCTGCACCTGGCGGAACTGGCCCCGGTCGACGCGATCCGGCGCCTGGTGGAGTTCACCTTCGACCACCACGATCGCAATGTGGATTTCGTGCGCATCGTCTGCATCGAGAACATCCACAACGCCGAGTACGTGAAGCAATCAGGCGCGATCAAGGCGATGACCAATACCATCCTCGATTCCCTGGGCGTGATCCTGCGGCGCGGCGCTGAAGAGGGTGTGTTCCGTGCCGGCCTCGAGCCGCTGGATGTGCATCTGCTGATCAGTTCGTTCTGTTTTTACCGCGTATCCAATCGCCAGACGTTCGGTGAGATCTTCCAGATCGACCTGTCGGATGAAGCGGTCAAGCAGCGGCATCGTGAGATGGTCTGCGAGTCGGTGTTGCGCTATCTGCAAGCCTGAAACCTTGTGGGAGCGAGCTTGCTCGCGATAGCGGTCGATCAGCCAACATCGATTGCGACTGACACACCGCCATCGCGAGCAAGCTCGCTCCCACAAGTAATTCCCCACAAGGGATTTATCACCGGCTTTAGTGGTTCATACTTTGGAAATGCGCCAGCATCCGCTGCGCATCGGGTGCCACGCCGCTGAACAATTCGAACGCCTTCACCGCCTGGAACACGGCCATGTTGCCGCCATCCAGTGTGCGGCAGCCGACCGCGCGGGCGTTGCGCAGCAGTTCGGTTTCCAGTGGGAAGTAGACGATTTCCGCGACCCACAAAGTGCCGCGCAACAGCTCGACCGGCACCGGCATGCCCGGTAGTTTTGCCATGCCCATGGGCGTGGTGTTCACCAGGCCATCGGCCTCGGCCATGGCGGTGGGCAGGTCATGCCCGGCGCGGGCGCGGCCAGCGCCGAAGTGTTGATTCAAGTTGTCGGCCAGCGCCTCGGCACGGCTGACCTCGACGTCAAAAATGCTCAGGGTTTCTACGCCTTCCATCAACAGCGCGTGGGCTACCGCCGCGCCGGCGCCACCGGCGCCCATCTGGACCACACGCTTGCGCGCCACATCCCCCAGGCCGCGACGAAAACCTTCGGCGAACCCCAGGCAGTCGGTGTTGTGGCCGATGCGCTTGCCGTCCTTGAGCACCACGGTATTGACCGCGCCGATACCACGGGCCTCGGATGACAACTCATCGAGCAGCGGGATGATCGCCTGCTTGCAGGGGAAGGTGATGTTCAGGCCGGTGAAGTCCATGCGTTCGGCGGCCGCCAGTAGATCGGCCAGGGCGCCGCTGTCGAGTTTCAGCGCATCGAGGTCGATCAGCCGATAGAGGTAACGCATGCCTTGGGCATCGCCCTCATGCTCATGCAGCGCTGGCGTGCGAGAGGCCTGGATGCCCGCGCCGATCAGGCCGGCCAGCACAGTGATATTCGACATGCTCATCAACCCTTCAACCGCTGACTGAAATGTTCAAGGGCCAGGCGATAACCATGGCTGCCAAACCCGCACATCACGCCAATGGCGACGGATGAGACGAAGGAGTGATGACGGAAGGTTTCACGGGCGTGGACGTTGGACAGGTGGACTTCGATCACCGGCACTTCGCTCGCGACCAGGGCGTCGCGGATCGCCACGGAAGTGTGGGTCCAGGCCGCCGGGTTGATGACGATACCGGCACACCGGCCGCGGGCGCCGTGAATCCAGTCCAGCAGCTCGCCTTCCTGGTTGGTCTGGCGAAACTCCACCGCCAGGCCGAACTCTTCAGCGGCGCGGCCGCACAGTGCGGAGATGTCAGCCAGGGTTTCATGGCCGTAGGTTGCCGGCTCGCGGGTGCCGAGCAGGTTCAGGTTCGGGCCGTTGAGCACCAGAACGATCGGAGGCATCGCAATTTCTCCACATTTTTATTGTTGGTGTCGGCGGGATTTCAGCCGCTGGAGATAAATTGTACTAGATGGTTAATTTGGTCAAATAAAGCAGCCGACGTCGGCCAATAAGTGTTCGATGATCGAACATGACCTTTGCCAAGAGAGGAGGGAGGGGATTATCCCCATGTAGGAGCTGCCGAAGGCTGCGATCTTTTGGAGACTCAAGTGTCTGGAGAAAGATCGCAGCCTCGTTGCACTCGTCAGCTCCTACCGCCGAGTCAACAACACCCCGGACTCCATGTGATGGGTCCAGGGAAATTGATCGAACAACGCGCAGCGCGTGATGCGGTGGGTGTCGTTCAGTTGCGCGATATTCGCGGCGAGGGTGTCCGGGTTGCAGGAGATGTACAGGATATTGTCGAAGCGCCGGGTCAGCTCGCAGGTATCCGGGTCCATGCCGGCGCGAGGCGGGTCGACGAAGACGCTGCCGAATTCGTAGCTTTTCAGGTCAATACCATGCAAGCGACGGAACGGCCGGACTTCGTTCAGGGCTTCGGTCAGCTCTTCAGCGGACAGGCGCACCAGCGTGACGTTATCCACAGCGTTTTCGCTGAGGTTGCTCAGCGCGGCGTTCACCGAGGTCTTGCTGATTTCGGTGGCCAGCACTTTGCGCACGCGGGTGGCCAGGGGCAGGGTGAAGTTGCCGTTGCCGCAGTACAACTCCAGCAGATCGTCGCTACGATCGCCCAGCGCGTCATAGGCCCAGTTGAGCATCTTCTGGTTCACCGTGCCGTTGGGCTGGGTGAAGGCGCCTTCGGGTTGGCGATAGCTGAAGGTGCGAGCGCCCACTTCGAGCTTCTCCACCACGTAGTCATGGCCGATCACTTCGCGTTTGCCCTTGGAGCGGCCAATGATGCTCACGCCCAGGTCTGCCGCCAGCTTCGAGGCCGCAGCGTGCCAGTGCTCGTCCAGCGGGCGGTGATAACACAGGGTGATCATCGCATCGCCCGCCAGGGTGGTCAGGAACTCCACCTGGAACAGCTTGTGGCTCAGGGGCGCGCTGGCTTGCCAGGCGGCCTTGAGTTGCGGCATCAACTGGTTGATGCGCAGGCTGGCGATGGGAAACTCTTCAATGAGGATCGGTGTGCGCTTGTCGTCCTGGGAGAACATTGCGTAATGCCGTTCGCCGGCCTCGCGCCAGAGACGGAATTCGGCGCGCAGGCGGAAGTGCTTCAGGGGCGAATCGAACACCGCAGGTTCTGGTGCATCGAACGGCGCCAACAGGTCACGCAAGCGGGTGACTTTGTCCTGGAGCTGAGCGGCGTAGGCCTGGGAATCAAAAGTCATGCGTTGTACCAACCCAACTTGATCACGAACAGGATCGACAGAATGACCAGCGCCGGGTTCAGCTCACGACCACGGCCAGACGCCAGTTTGATGGCGGTCCAGGCGATGAAACCGAAAGCGATGCCGTTGGCAATGGAATAGGTGAACGGCATTGCCAGGGCGGTCACTACCACTGGCGCGGCGACGGTGATGTCGTCCCAGTCGATTTCCGCCAGGCCCGAGGTCATCAGTACGGCGACGAACAACAGGGCTGGGGCGGTGGCGAAGGGCGGGACGCTGGCGGCCAGTGGCGAGAAGAACAGCGCCAGCAGGAACAGGATCGCCACGACGACGGCGGTCAGGCCGGTGCGGCCGCCGGCACTGACGCCCGCCGCCGATTCGATGTAGCTGGTGGTGGTGGAGGTGCCCAGCAGCGAACCGGCCATGGCGGCGGTGCTGTCGGCGATCAGCGCACGGCCCATCTTCGGCATGTGGCCGTCCTTGCCCATCAGCCCGGCGCGTTTGGCGACGCCGATCAGGGTGCCGGAGTTGTCGAACAGGTCGACGAACAGGAAGGCGAAGATCACGCTCACCAGGCCGATGTCCAGGGCGCCCTTGATGTCCAGTTGCAGGAAGGTCGGGGCCAGGGATGGCGGCGCGGAGATAACGCCGTTGAACGGGGTGAAGCCCATCAGGATCGAAACGATGGTGACCGCCAGGATGCCGATCAGCACCGCGCCGCGTACTTTCAAGGCTTCGAGGGCGACGATCAGGACAAAGCCGAGGGTCGCGAGGATCGGCGCCGGTTGTTTCAAGTCGCCGAGGCCGACCATGGTCGCCGGGTTTTTCACCACGATGCCGGCGTTGTTCAGGGCGATCAGCGCCAGGAACAGGCCGATGCCGGCGGCAATGGCCGAGCGCAGCGGCAGCGGGATGCTGTTGATGATCCATTCGCGGATGCGAAAGATCGACAACATGAAGAACAGCACGGCGGAGATGAACACTGCGCCCAGCGCCACTTGCCAGGTGTGGCCCATGTGCAGGACCACGGTGTAGGTAAAGAAGGCATTCAGGCCCATGCCCGGTGCGAGGGCGATCGGGTAGTTGGCGATCAGGCCCATGACCGTGGAGCCAATGGCCGCTGCCAGGCAGGTGGCGACGAACACCGCGCCCTTGTCCATGCCGGTTTCGCCGAGGATGCTCGGGTTGACAAACAGAATGTAGGCCATGGCCAGGAAGGTCGTGACGCCCGCCAGGATCTCGGTCCGCACGTTGGTGTTATGTGCCTTGAGTTGAAACAGCCTTTCCAGCATGTCTGCTCCCCGTGGCGCGCCCGGCGCCGTGAATTGTATCGACCTCAACAGCAAAGCACAGGTCGCCAGCGGCGCCCGGGAATTTTCTATGGGTCGGAAAAAGCCGCGCATCATACCAGCAGCGTAGCGTTGTGGCTGCGATCGTCGTCGATGTTTTGCCAACGCGCCAAGTGGGCCATACTGCGCGCGGTTCCGGGAGGTCTCTATGTATTGCATGAATAAAAAGCTGCTGGCGGCGGTGGGTTGCATGCTGGGTTGGTGGTTGTCCGGCCAGGCCGCCAATGCCGCGTCGGCACCGCCCTTGAGCGAGGTCAAGGTGCTCAAGGTCGAGTCGCCGGCCTGTGGCTTCGAGGACATCGTCCCGGGGCAGGCACAGACGCGTTGCGATCACAGCGGCCCGAATATCAAAGTCTACGTGCTGGAGGTCGGTTATGGCCGCCAGCCCAATGTCACCCTGGACGGCTTTGAAGTCGACGGCACCCGCTCGCCCGTGTGTGCGTACAGTAACGGCAACCTTAACGACTGCTCCGTGCGGACCAAAGTCGTCGGCTATGTGTACATCTTCGACCTGAAGGGCAAGCAAGAGGGCACCTTCAGCTTCAGCAACATCTCGATCAACGCACCGGGCAACCGGATGTCGACCCAGCTGTACATCAAGTAGCTCACCTCCTGCGTGGGAATTGCATAAACACTGTGTAGGAGCTGTCGAGCGCAGCGAGGCTGCGATCTTTCCCCTGACGCTTGAATCTCAAGCGCCTATCAAAAGATCGCAGCCTTCGGCAGCTCCTACACTACAGGCATCACCCAGTGGAGAGAGCGCCCATGATTCCTGGAACCAAGATCCCCCGAGCCCTGATAGCTGTCGCCGAGGGTGTCGACGACTTGCAGACGGTCACCCTGATCGATGTGCTGCGTCGAGCGCAGATCGAAACCGTGGTGGCGAGCATCGAAGGGCGACGGATGCTCACCTGCGCCCGCGGCACGCGCCTGACGGCCGACGGCATGCTGGTGGACGTACTCGTGCAGGATTTCGACCTGATCGTCCTGCCGGGCGGCATCATCGGCGCCCAACACCTGGCGGCCCATCAGCCGCTGCAACAACTGATCAAGGGCCAGGCCGCCACCGGACGTTTCTTCGCCGCCATCGCCGAAGCCCCTGCCCTGGCGCTACAGGCCTTTGGCGTCCTGCGCCAGCGACGCATGACCTGCCTGCCAGCGGTGAGCCAGCAACTGTCCGGTTGCAGCTTCGTCGATCAACCCGTGGTAGTAGACGGCAACTGCATCACCGCCCAAGGCTCGGCCGCCGCCCTGGCGTTTGCCTTGACGCTGGTGGAACAACTCAGCGGCAAGGGTGTGAGGAGCGTGGTGGCGGCGGAGTTGCTGGCCTGACACTCTTCAGCGGGCACCGGCCTGTGGCGAGGGAGCTTGTTCCCGTTAACTTCAATGCAATCTGACCTACCGCTATCGCGAGCAGGCTCGCTCCCACAGGGATTTATGGTGGATGCAGGACTTATTAGCACCCGAGAACCAATGTGGGAGCGAGCCTGCTCGCGATGGCGTCAGCGCATTCAACTTCAATGCGAGCGAACCCACTGAAAGCGCTGGCTTCCAACGTCAATCATTTGCCTTGAACGCTTCGCCTCACCCTGAAGTCGTACCCCTTATGACGGCGGTTTCCCAAAACGCCGCGAGTATGACCAACCGTGAGGTGTTCCATGAGCGCGACCCTGTCCGAAGCGACGCCGGCGTCCTTCGTCCGTCATCCGATCCGCCTGACACTCAATGGCCAGGTGCGTGAGTTGCAAGTGCTGGCCTGGACCACGTTGCTGGACCTGCTGCGTGAGCAACTGGACCTGGTGGGCAGCAAGAAAGGCTGCGACCACGGCCAATGCGGCGCCTGTACGGTGCTGCGCGATGGCAAGCGGATCAATGCCTGCCTGACCCTGGCGGTGATGTGCGACGGTGCCGAATTGACCACCATCGAAGGCCTGGCCGGTGATGACGCATTGCATCCCATGCAGCAGGCTTTCATCACCCATGACGCGTTCCAGTGCGGTTACTGCACGCCGGGGCAGATTTGTTCGGCGGTGGGGCTGGCCAATGAGGGCAGGGCGCAGACCCGCGCGCAAATCAGTGAACTGATGAGTGGCAACCTGTGCCGCTGCGGGGCCTACACCCACATTTGTGATGCCATCGAAGAGGCATTGCCGCTTTGCCGGCAACCGGGAGGTGATCAATGAATCCCTTCCAGTACAGCAAGCCCGACACCGTGCAGGCGGCCGTCGATTTGTCGAGCCCGGTTTCCCGCTTCATCGCCGGTGGCACCAACCTGCTGGACCTGATGAAAGAGAACCTGACCCGCCCCGAGCACCTGATCGACATTACCGGGTTGCCCCTGGCGGACCTCAGTGAAACGCCGTCTGGCGGAGTGATGATCGGGGCCTTGGTGAGCAATGCCGACCTGGCCTGGCACCCGTGGATCGAGCGCCGCTATCCGCTGCTGGCCCAGGCCATCCTGGCGGGCGCCTCGCCGCAACTGCGCAACATGGCCAGCACCGGCGGCAACCTGCTGCAACGCACCCGCTGCTATTACTTCTATGACGCGAGCGTACCGTGCAACAAACGCCGGCCCGGCAGCGGTTGCCCGGCCCGGAACGGTTTGAACCGGATCCACGCGATTTTCGGTGCCAGCGATCAATGTGTCGCCACCCATCCCTCCGATATGTGCGTGGCCTTGGCCGCTCTGGAGGCGGTGGTCCATGTCCTGGGGCGGGGCGGGGCGCGGACCATCGAGTTCGCCGACTTCCACCGCCTGCCCGGCGACGCCCCGGAGCGCGATAACCAACTGGCCGACGATGAGCTGATCACCGCCATCGAGTTGCCTGTCGCCGGTTTTGCCGAGCATAGCCACTACCTGAAGGTCCGGGACCGCGCCTCCTACGCGTTTGCGCTGGTCTCGGTGGCGGCGGCGCTGGAACTGGATGGGTCGGTGATTCGCCAGGCGCGCCTGGCCCTCGGTGGCGTGGCGCACAAACCGTGGCGCGACCGGGCCGTGGAGAGCTGGCTGGTCGGACAGACCGTCAGTCGCGAAGCCTTCGCCGTCGCCGCCGATTCACTGCTGCAAGACGCCGAGCCGTTGGCGCACAACGGCTTCAAGATCCGATTGGCGCGCCGGGCAATTATCCGCGCCTTGAGCGATGCCGCGTTGGGTTGCGCACCGCAGGGAGGACAAGCCTGATGAACGCTCCGAGCAAATCCATAGGGCAACCACTCGATCGGGTCGATGGCCTGCTCAAGGTGACGGGCCAGGCCCGTTATGCCGGCGAATACCCCGAGGACGGCTTGCTGCACGGCAGCGTCGTGTCCGGTACGGTCGCCCGTGGTCGCGTGCTGCGCATCGATGCTTCCCGCGCCCTGGCGCTGCCTGGCGTGGTCGCGGTCATCGACCACACCAACCGGCCGAGGATCGCCAGCTACGACGAACCCTACCAGGATGCCGATGCGGCGGACGGCTCGCCGTTCCGGCCGCTGTACAACGACCAGGTGCTCTACAGCGGCCAGCCCCTGGCCCTGGTGGTGGCGGAAAATCTTGAGTTGGCCCGGTATGCCGGTTCGCTGATAGACATCGAATACGCAGCCCAAGAGCATCAGACCGATCTGATAACCCTGCAAAACGACGCCCACCCAGCACCGGCTGAATTACCCAAGCCCCGTGGGAATTTTCAGGGCGAGTACGCCAGCTCCGCGCTCAGTGTGGATGTGTCCTACAGCACGCCGATTGAACACCACAACCCCATGGAGCCACATGCCTCCACCGTGCTGTATCAGCCTGACGGCAGCCTGCACATCCACGACAAGACCCAAGGTACGCAAAACGGTCAGGCCTATGTGCAAAAAGTCTTCGGGCTCGAGAAAGAGCAAGTGCGAGTGTTTGCCGCGTTTGTCGGCGGCGCCTTCGGTTCCGGGTTGCGCCCGCAATATCAATTGCCGTTGGCCGTGATGGCGGCACTGGCCCTCAAGCGTTCCGTGCGGGTCAGCCTGACGCGCCAGCAGATGTTTACCTTTGGCTATCGGCCGCGAACCCTCCAGCGCGTGCAACTGGGGGCGGCGGCCAACGGTCGCTTGCTGGCCGTGGCGCACAGCGCCGTCGGCCAGACCTCGCGCTTCGAGGATTTCACCGAGCATGTGGTGGAGTGGAGCGGCATGCTCTATCACTGCGACAACGTCGAGTTGACTTACAAACTGGTACCACTGGACGTCTACACGCCTTTGGACATGCGCGCACCCGGTGCCGCCCTCGGCTTGATCGGCCTGGAGTGCGCCATGGATGAACTGGCCTGTGCCCTGGCGATCGATCCGGTCCAATTGCGGTTGATCAACTACGCCGAACGCAACGAGAACGAAGGCAAGCCGTATTCCAGCAAGGAACTGCGTGAGTGTTATGCCCAAGGTGCCCGTCGTTTCGGCTGGGACAAGCGCAACCCGGAACCGCGCAGCATGCGTGAAGGCCGGCAACTGGTGGGTTGGGGCATGGCCGGTGGTGTGTGGGAGGCCATGCAGCAGAAGGCCAGCGCCCAGGCGTCATTGGATACCAATGGCAAGCTGACCGTCAGCAGCGCCACCACTGACATCGGCACCGGGACCTACACGGTCATGACCCAGATCGCCGCCGAGGCGTCAGGCGTTTCCCTTGAGGACGTCACGTTTGTCCTGGGGGATTCGTCGTTGCCCACCGCGCCGCTGCAGGGCGGCTCGTTCACCGTATCGTCGGTGGGCACCGCTGTGCAGCAGGCCTGTGAAGCGCTGAAGGAAAAACTCCTGGCCGTGGCTCGCCAGGCGTGTCCTGCCTTCAGTGGCGCGACCCTTGAGCAAGTGACGTTCATGGAGGGGCAGTTACGGCTGGGCGAAGCGAGTGTTGCATTAGCGGAGCTGGCGCACAAAAGCGGCGAGACGCCGTTGCAAGCCCAGGTCACTGCCGAGCCGGATGCAAAACGCCAGGCCTACGCCACGGCCACTCACTCGGCGGTGTTCGTCGAAGTGCGAGTGGATGAAGACCTGGGGACGGTGAAGGTCAACCGAGTGGTCAGCGCCATCGCCGCCGGCCGGGTCGTCAACCCGAAAACCGCCCGCAGCCAGATTCTCGGTGGCGTGGTGTGGGGCGTCGGCATGGCCTTGCACGAAGAAACCCTGACGGACCACGCCCTGGGTCGCCACATGAATCACAACCTGGCCGAGTATCACCTGCCGGTTAACGCCGACATTGGCGACATTGAGGTGATTTTCGTCGAGGAACATGACGAGATCGTCAATGCGCTCGGGTCCAAGGGCGTGGGTGAAATTGGCATCGTCGGAGTGGCTGCGGCGGTGGCCAATGCGATTTACCATGCCACCGGCAAGCGGGTGCGGGACTTTCCCATCACCCTCGACAAGCTGCTCTAGGCTTTTGCTTCATCCACCGGTTCGTGCATCCGGTCACGGTTGGCCAGGGTCGGGAACAGTTTGATCCAGGTTCCGGTGACCAGCAGCGTGCCGACGCCGCCCATGACCACCGCCGGCACGGTGCCGAACCAGTGGGCGGTGAGGCCGGACTCGAACTCGCCCAACTGGTTCGAGGCGCCGATGAACAGCCCGTTCACCGCGCTGACCCGACCGCGCATTTCATCCGGTGTTTCCAGCTGTACGAAGGAGGCGCGGATCACCATGCTGATCATGTCCGCCGCGCCCAGCACCACCAGCACCGCCAGGGAAAACCAGAACGAGGTGGAGAGGCCGAATGCAATGGTGGCGACGCCAAACACGCCCACCGCCGTGAACATCACCCGGCCGACCTTGCGCTCCACGGCAAACCGCGCCAGCCACAGCGACATCAGCAAGGCCCCGACCGCCGGTGCCGAGCGCAACAGGCCCAGGCCCCAGGGGCCGGTGAGCAGGATGTCCTTGGCAAACACCGGCAGCAACGCCGTCGCGCCGCCGAGCAACACCGCGAACAGGTCCAGGGAGATCGCCCCGAGAATGTCCGGGCGACTGCGGATGAAGCGAATCCCGGCCAGCAACGAATCCAGCGTCGCCTTGCCTTTGTTCAGCGGCGTCTGCCGGGCGGGCAGGTTGAGCATCAGGCCGCAGGCGATGAGGTAAAGCAGCACCGTCGGCCCGTAGACCCAGACACTGCCGAAGGCGTAGAGCAAGCCGCCGAGCGCCGGGGCGACGATGGTGGCCGACTGCTGGGCCGATTGCGCGGCGGCCACGGCACGGGGAAACAGCGCAGCCGGCACGATGCTCGGCAGCAGCGCCTGGGTGGTCGGCATTTCGAAGGAGCGGGCGGCGCCCAGCAGGAAAGCGAGGATGAAGATCATCTCCCGCGTGACGTTGTCAGTGGCGCTGCCGATCACCAGTGCCAGGGCAATCATCGCCTGCAATGACTGGCAGATGGCCGCCACCTTGCGCCGGTCATAGCGGTCGGCCACATGCCCGGTGTGGAGCATGAACAGCACGCGCGGGGCAAATTCCACCAACCCCACCAGGCCAAGGTCCAGGACGTTGCCGGTCAGTTGATAGAGGTTCCAGCCGATGGCCACGGTGAGCATCTGGAAGCCGCTGGCGGTGAATATCCGGGCCAGCCAGAAGGCGATGAAGGGACGATGGTGACGGAGCAGCAGCGGCGCTTGGCTGGGCATCTATGACGGGTCCGGTGATGAAGGCTTCGAGATTATCACCGAGCTGTAACCGGAAGTTGCGATGGCTGGAAAAATAGTTAGCCAGACATCGATTTCAAGCTGACGCGGGCTTTTGTGGCGAGGGAGCTTGCTCCCGCTCGGTTGCGCAGCGACCGCAAAATCTTGGGGGCCGCTGCGCAGCCCAGCGGGAGCAAGCTCCCTCGCCACAGGGGATTGCGTGCATTTAGAGCGCTATTGCGACACTGAGACAACCTGTCACGCGACAAACGACCACGCCGTTCATCGACGAGAATGCGGCTACTCTTTGATCATTGCTTGATCCAGATCAACACCTTCCAGGGCGTTGGGCTGGCGGCCACCCGGCCAGAGTCCTGCGTTGTGACGGTTTTAAAAAAGAACGATTTGAAAAGCATCGCACTCCATATCCCTGGGGATAGTGATGCAGGCCCCGCCCGCAGCCGGTTTTACCTGACAGAGGAAGACTTATGTTCGGTTTGGAGGCGCTCGATCTCGCCCGAATCCAGTTCGCGTTCACCATCTCGTTCCACATCCTGTTCCCGGCCATCACCATTGGCCTGGCGAGTTACCTGGCGGTACTCGAAGGCTTGTGGCTCAAGACTCGCGATGACACCTACCGCGACCTGTACCACTTCTGGTCGAAGATCTTTGCCGTCAACTTCGGCATGGGGGTGGTGTCCGGGTTGGTCATGGCCTATCAGTTCGGGACCAACTGGAGTCGTTTCTCTGACTTCGCCGGTGCGGTGACCGGGCCGTTGCTGACCTACGAGGTGCTCACGGCGTTTTTCCTCGAGGCGGGTTTCCTGGGCGTGATGTTGTTCGGCTGGAATCGCGTCGGCCGCGGGCTGCATTTCTTTTCCACGGTCATGGTGGCGATCGGCACCCTGATCTCGACCTTCTGGATCCTGTCCTCCAACAGCTGGATGCAAACCCCCCAGGGTTACGAAATCATCGACGGCCGGGTGATCCCGGTGGACTGGCTGGCGGTGGTGTTCAACCCCTCGTTCCCTTATCGATTGCTGCACATGTCCACCGCTGCGTTCGTCGCCACGGCGTTCTTCGTCGGCTCGTCGGCGGCCTGGCATTTACTGCGCGGCCGCGATACCCCGGCCATCCGCCGGATGCTGTCGATGGCGATGTGGATGGCCTTGCTGGTGGCGCCGATACAGGCGGTCATCGGCGATTTCCATGGCCTGAACACCCTCAAGCATCAACCGGCGAAAATCGCCGCCATCGAAGGCCACTGGGAAAACGTCGGCAATGAACCGACCCCGCTGATCCTGTTCGGTCTGCCAGACATGAAGGCAGAGAAGACCAGATACGCCGTGGAAATTCCTTACTTGGGCAGCCTGATCCTGACCCACAGCCTGGACAAGCAGGTGCCGGCCCTCAAGGAGTTCCCGCCCGAGGACCGACCGAACTCGACCATCGTGTTCTGGTCGTTCCGGGTCATGGTCGGCCTCGGCTTGCTGATGATTTTCACTGGGCTGTGCAGCCTGTGGCTGCGCCGCAACGATCGAATCTATCAATCCCGGCCGTTCCTCTACATGGTGCTGTGGATGGGGCCGTCCGGACTGGTCGCGATCCTGGCCGGCTGGTTTACCACGGAGATCGGCCGCCAGCCGTGGGTGGTCTATGGCCTGATGCGCACGGCCGATGCCTCGTCCGGCCACAGCTTCGCTCAGATGAGCATCACCCTGGTGCTGTTCGTCGTGGTGTATTTCGCGCTGTTCGGTGCGGGCCTGAGCTACATGATGCGCCTGGTGCGCAAGGGGCCGGAGGCCCACGAAGCCGAGCCGAGCGACGGTGGCCCGGGCCAGAAACGTACGCCGGCGCGGCCATTGTCGGCCGCCGATGACGGCGACGATGTGGACCACAACGACCGCTCGAACAAGGGGAATTGAGTCATGGGTATTGATCTTCCGCTGATCTGGGCCGTGGTCATCATCTTCGGCATCATGATGTACGTGATCATGGACGGCTTCGACCTGGGGATCGGCATTCTCTTCCCCTTCGTCAAGGGCGAGCGCGACCGCGACGTGATGATGAACACCGTGGCACCGGTCTGGGACGGTAACGAAACCTGGCTGGTGCTGGGCGGTGCCGGGCTGTTCGGAGCGTTTCCACTGGCTTATTCGGTGGTGCTCTCGGCGCTGTACCTGCCGTTGATCCTGATGCTCATCGGCCTGATCTTCCGCGGCGTGGCCTTCGAATTCCGCTTCAAGGCCAAGGCTGAGAAGCGTCACCTCTGGGACAAGGCATTCATTGGTGGCTCGCTGACGGCCACCTTCTTCCAGGGTGTGGCGCTGGGGGCGTTCATCGACGGCTTCGAGGTAGTCAATCGCCAGTTTGCCGGCGGCTCCCTGGACTGGTTCACGCCATTCACGATGTTCTGTGGCCTGGCGTTGATCGCCGCCTACGCGCTGCTCGGCTGCACCTGGCTGATCATGAAGACCGAGGGCAAGTTGCAAGAGCAGATGCATGATCTGGCCCGCCCGCTGGCGTTCGTGGTGCTGGCGGTGATCGGCATCGTCAGCATCTGGACCCCGCTGGCCCATGCGGACATCGCGGCCCGCTGGTTCACCTTGCCGAACCTGTTCTGGTTCCTGCCGGTGCCGATCCTGGTGCTGGTGACCATGTACGGATTGTTCCGTGCCGTGGCGCGCAACGCCAATTACACGCCCTTCATCCTGACCCTGGTGCTGATCTTCCTCGGCTACAGCGGCTTGGGCATCAGCCTGTGGCCGAACATTGTGCCGCCGTCCATCTCGATCTGGGACGCCTCGTCACCGCCCCAGAGCCAGGGTTTCATGCTGGTAGGCACGCTGTTCATCATTCCGTTGATCCTGGTGTACACCTTCTGGAGCTACTACGTGTTCCGCGGCAAGGTGACCCACGACGACGGCTACCATTGAGGGCGTCGAGCATGGGCAAACCTGACTTGAAAGACATCGAGGCCGCCGAACGCAAGCCGCTCTGGCAGCGACTCGGCTGGCTGGTGACGATCTGGACCGGTAGTGTGCTGGCGCTGTTCATCGTCGCCAGCCTGATGCGGATGTTCATGAATGCCGCGGGGCTGACGACTCACTGATCGCCCTGTGGGAGCGAGCTTGCTCGCGATGAGGACAATGCAGGCTCGCAGGAGCCGAGGTGCTTGCATCGCGAGCCAGCTTTGCTCCCACAGACGATTTATTTGCGGGCTTTGAGGATCACGAATTTCGGCGTGGCGGCTACTTGCTCGACACCGCGGAACAACCGCGCCAGTTTGCTGTGGTACCCCAGGTGCCGGTTGCCGACGATGTATAGCGCGCCGCCCACCACCAGCGCTTCGCGAGCCTGCTGGAACATCCGCCAGGCGAGGAAATCGCCCACCACTTGCTGCTGGTGGAAGGGCGGATTGCACAGCACCACGTCCAGTGACTGTGCCTCTTGTCCGGCCAGGCCATCATCGGCCCGCAGGGTCACTTCGCGTTCGCCCAGGGCTGCACGCCAATTCTCGGCGGCCGATTGCACGGCCATATACGACTCGTCCACCAGGGTGTAGCGGGCCTCGGGGTTTTGCAGGGCGCTGGCGATGGCCAGCACGCCGTTGCCGCACCCCAGGTCCGCGACCCGGGCCGTCCCGAGGTTTTTCGGCAGATGTGGCAGGAACGCGCGGGTGCCGATGTCCAGGCCTTCGCGGCAGAACACATTGGCGTGGTTGAGCAGCTCGATCTTCGGCTCGTCCAGCCAGTAACGCGTGGGGTAGGGCGATATGATCGGCGCACTGCCTTGTGAAGAGCCGGGTTGTGGCGTAGCGATCAACAGCCGTGCTTTTTTCACCGCCAGGGAGGCCTGCACCGGGCCGATATACCGCTCCAGCAAATCGCCAGCGGCCCGGGGCAGGTGCTTGATCATGGCCCCGGCAATCACTTGGGCGCCTGGCGCGAGTTGGCCTTGCAGGCGAATCAGCTGTTCCTCCAGCAAGGCCAGGGTTTTCGGTACTTTGATCAGGACGCGATCGAACGGGCCGGTCAGTGGCTCGCTGGCAGGTAGCGTTGGCACCGCATCGAAGGGGCGGCCGTTGCGCACCAGGTTTTTCTCCAGCGCCTGCAAAGCAAGGAAGGAGTCACCGCTGCTGGTCACCAGGACGTTGCCCGCCAGGCTGGCCGCCAGGGCGCCGAAGCCGTCATTTAGCACCAGGACCCGAGTCTGCGCGCTCGGCTGTTGTTCGGCCAGGTACGCGAGCAGGTATTCGTCGGCCGCATCGAAGGCTTGCAGCGGTTCGTTCTGCTGTTCGGGTTGGCGGATCAGGTCGAGTTGAGCGAAGGGACTGTCGAGCAGGGGCATGGCTGGGGACTCTGGAGATCAACGAGTGTCCCGCTGCCTGGAGATAGGTGTCTGTGCGGGACCTCCTGAATGAACGGCGTCGCGTGCAAGAAGCGGCATCATCCAAGTGGAACCGTAAATGGTACGTTTTTTTGTCGCACATTACTCGTGGGTTTTTCAGCTCGACAGTGTCGTGCCACGGGTCAGATCACATGGATCTGGGCGGCTTTAGCCACCGCTGAAATCTTATTGCTGACGTTCAGTTTTCGCATGCAACTGCACACATGGAAATTCACGGTCCGTTCGGAAAGACAAAGGATCCTGCCCACTTCCGAGGCCGTCTTGCCTTCGGCAGACCACCTCAATACTTCGATCTCTCTGGGGGACAAGTGACATTTTGGCTGGACTGCGGTGGCGTCCGCCAGTTTTTTGCTGGCAAGCGCATGCAGCTTTTGACTGGCGAAGATGGCGTAGCCGAGATTGCCATAATGCTCCTCGATATCAATGGGACAATGGGTTCGTGCAAGGCTGAACAGGCTGGACTGTGCCCCTTGTTCGTCATGAACGGCCTGGGTCCAGCCGTACTTGAGTCCTTGTCGATTAAGTTCTCGCCATAACTTAGGGGCCTGAGCGAAAATATTCTCATTCCACATGATCGGAAGTGGTGATTGATTGCAGTGTGCTACTATTGGGTCGTTCGATGCATAACCATTTTGTTCATAAAGCCGCTCCCATCCATAAGGGTAATTATTCAGGTTCACCTTACTGGTGTGATTGTTGGGGCTGCCTAAGTAGGCTGAAAATGCACAATAGTCAAATCCTTGATTGTTAAAGAAATTCACTACTAGACGATAGGCCGTCTGCAGGTCTTTTTCACAGGATAACTTCCTCAGCAACAAGTCCTTCCACCTGTCCATCGCTTTCTCCTGGGTTTGATTCGTCCATGCGGATCCAATCCCTGATGCGAATTTTTATTGTAGGACTTTTCCTAACTTGTAGTGATATTTTTTTTAACTAGCTTACAGAATTGTAATGTATTAGTTCTGCAGATTGATTTCTTTTGCAGTGTTCTAACTTTGTACAGTTTTGGTAAAAGTTTTAGATGGGGCGAGTGCAACTAAAATGCTATTACTTGCCCGTCGGTGGTGAAAAGGTTCACTTTGCGGGACACTGTATGTCTTGTCCCATAGGAGTGGCTCATGACCGACAGCGCAGAGAAGTTCACCCGCCAAACCCTGCTCGATGTCCAGCCGTTGACGCCTCATCTGTTTACGTTGCGCACGACCCGGGATCGCGGCTTTCGCTTTCGGGCGGGACAGTTCGCCCGGCTGGGCGTCGTCAAGGCGGATGGGACCACTGTCTGGCGGGCGTACTCCATGGTGTCGTCGCCGTTCGACGAGTTCCTCGAATTCTTTTCCATCGTGGTTCCCGATGGCGAGTTCACCAGTGAGCTCAGCCGCCTGCAGCCGGGTGACGAACTGTTGGTGGATCGCCAGGCTTTCGGCTACTTGACGCTGGATCGCTTTGTCGATGGTCGGGATTTGTGGCTGCTGTCTACCGGGACGGGTGTGGCGCCGTTCCTTTCTATCCTCCAGGATTTTGAGGTCTGGGAAAAATTCGAGCGGATCATCCTGGTGTACAGCGTGCGCGAGGCGCAGGAGCTGGCGTATCAGGCGTTGATCAAGGAACTGTCCCAGCGCGACTACCTGGCCGAGTACGCTCATAAGTTTCGTTTCATTGCGACCGTCACTCGTGAGCAGCATCCGGGGGCGCTCAATGGGCGGATCACCACGCTGATCGAAAATGGCGAACTGGAGCGGGCGGCCGGCGTAGCGCTGGCGCCGGAGCATTCGCGAGTGATGCTGTGCGGCAACCCGCAAATGATCGACGAGACACGCAAGCTGCTCAAGACCAGGGGGCTGCAGTTGAGCCTGACCCGTCGGCCGGGGCAGGTGGCGGTGGAAAACTACTGGTAGGAAACCCACGCATGTAGGAGCTGTGTAGGAGCTGTGTAGGAGCTGTCGAGTTCAACGAGGCTGCGATCTTTCCCCAGACACTTGAGTCTCAAGCGAAAGATCGAAAGATCAAAAGATCGCAGGCTTCGCCAGCTCCTACAAAACCCAGCGCGAGCTTGCTCCCTCGCCACAGGTTCTATCGATGGAGGGAGGTTCAGGGCCGCTCGTTCTGGGCCTTGAGCAGGTCGCGAATTTCGGTGAGCAGCAGTTCTTCCTTGGTCGGAACAGGAGGCGCGCTGGGGGCCACGGCTTCTTCGCGCTTGAGGCGGTTGATCGCCTGGACGCCCATGAAAATGGCGAACGCCACGATGATGAAGTCGATGGTGCTCTGGATGAATTTACCGTAGGCCAGCATAACGGCAGGCGCATCACCCTGGGCGGCCTTGAGGGTGATGGCCAGGTCACTGAAGTCCACTCCACCAATCAGCAGGCCGATGGGAGGCATGACCACGTCGCCAACGAATGACGAAACGATTTTGCCGAAAGCGGCACCGATGATGATCCCGACGGCCATGTCGACGACATTGCCTTTGACCGCGAAGGCCTTGAACTCGCTTAGCACGCCCATGAGTTATTCCTTGTGACAGATTAAAGATGAGTGGCAGTGTAAGTCAGCCCAACGAGTCTTGCTCGAAACGCCTGCTTACAAAGCTTCAATTATCGACCTGGTCCTGGGTGAAAAGTTTTCAAAGTGCCATCAATCGCGCGTGATACGCGGTTTCAGCCTGGCACCCCACAACGTTTTTTCTATCGACGCGGTACGGCATTTCTATTTAGGTTTTCCTTTATCGAGCACTAGCCTCTGGATGGCGCACATGGATGCGCTCTATAACATCAGAGGAACACGCCTATGAACACTTCCCTTGGCCACGGGGCTTATTCCCATCGCCGCGCTTTTTTTGTGCTGACCGCGAGCCTTTTGTCCTTGTCTGTCAACGCGGCCACCCTGACCCGGGACAACGGTGCGGCTGTCGGCGACAACCAGAACTCGCAAACGGCAGGCCCCAACGGCCCGACCTTGCTGCAAGACGTGCAGTTGATCCAGAAGCTCCAGCGCTTTGACCGTGAGCGCATCCCTGAGCGCGTGGTGCATGCCCGTGGGACCGGCGCCCACGGTACCTTCACGGTTTCCGACGATCTCAGCGACCTGACCAAGGCCAAGGTTTTTGCCGCAGGCCAGGTCACGCCAGTGTTCGTGCGTTTTTCTGCCGTGGTGCATGGCAATCATTCGCCGGAAACCCTGCGCGACCCCCGTGGTTTCGCCACGAAGTTCTACACTGCCGACGGTAATTGGGACTTGGTGGGTAACAACTTCCCGACCTTCTTCATCCGCGATGCCATCAAGTTTCCGGACATGGTCCACGCCTTCAAACCCGACCCTCGGACCAACCTGGACGATGACTCACGCCGCTTCGATTTCTTCTCCCATGTTCCAGAATCGACCCGCACCCTGACCGAGTTGTATTCCAACTCCGGGACGCCGGCCAGTTACCGCGAGATGGACGGTAACGGTGTACATGCCTACAAACTGGTTAACACCAAGGGTGAAGTTCACTACGTGAAATTTCATTGGAAAAGTTTGCAGGGCCTGAAAAATCTCGATCCGAAAGAAGTTGTGAAAGTTCAGGGTCAAGATTACAGCCATATGACAAATGATCTGGTGAATCATATTAATAAGGGCGACTTCCCGAAGTGGGACTTGTACGTCCAGGTGCTCAATCCAGAGGACCTTGCCAAGTTTGACTTCGACCCACTGGACGCGACCAAGATCTGGCCGGGTGTGCCTGAGCGCAAAGTCGGGCAAATGGTCTTGAACCGCAATCCGGCGAATGTCTTCCAGGAAACCGAGCAGGTGGCCATGGCGCCGGCCAATCTTGTACCGGGTATCGAACCTTCCGAGGATCGTTTGCTCCAGGGACGAGTATTTTCCTACGCTGACACGCAGATGTATCGCCTGGGTGCCAATGCCCTGCAACTGCCGATCAACGCCCCCAAGGTGGCGGTGAACAACGGTAACCAGGACGGCGCGATGAACCCTGGCAGCACCAGCACCGGAGTGAATTATCAGCCGAGCCGCCTGACGCCGCGTGAAGAACCGCAAGCGGCACGCTACAGCCAGGCCGCGCTGAGCGGCAGCACCCAGCAAGCGAAGATCCAGCGTGAGCAGAACTTCAAGCAGGCCGGTGATTTGTATCGTTCGTTCAGCAAGAAAGAGCGTGATGACCTGATCGACAGCTTCGGCGGCTCTTTGGCGACCACCGATGACGAGAGCAAGCACATCATCCTGTCGTTCCTCTACAAGGCTGACCCTGAGTACGGCACTGGCGTGGCTCGTGTCGCCAAAGGTGACTTGGCCCGGGTCAAGGCCCTGGCGGAAAAACTGACTGACTGATCCACAGCCAGGCAGGTGCATGACCTGTGGGAGCAAAGCTTGCTCGCGAAACAGGTGCTGGGGTCTGAAACCAGACCGAGTTGTCTGCATCGCGGGCAAGCCTTGCTCCCACAACCATGCCCCCACAGTCATCTGCCAGAGGAGACGTCATGATGCGCAGATTTTTTTTATCGATGCTTGCGACCTGGTCAATGAGCGTACTGGCCGATCAGCCAATACCCACTGAACCGGCCGCCGTACAAGAGCAGTTGCAAAACTATTACTTCGATGCCGCTCGCCGCGGCGATGTGCCGATGCTCGAGACTTTTATCGAGGCCGGTTATTCGCTCAATACCCAGGATGAAAAGGGCTACACCGCGCTGATTTTGGCGGCTTATCACGGCCACGGCCCCGCGGTGGAGCGGCTGCTGGCCGCGGGTGCCGATGCCTGTGCCCAGGACAAACGTGGCAACACGGCGTTGATGGGCGCGATTTTCAAGGGCGAAGTGCAGATTGCGCGGCGTTTGTTGTCCACCGATTGCAGCCCGGACCAACGCAACGGTGCCGGGCAGACCGCGGCGATGTATGCCGGCCTGTTCAAGCGCGATGAGTTGCTCGACGCCTTGAAGGCCAAGGGCGCCGATCTGCAGGCCCAGGACCCGTTGGGCAATACCGCGGTGGATCTGGCGAGGGGTGAAATCAGAATGCCGGCCCCGCGCTGACGTCCCCTAGGCTATCATCGCGGTTTTTCTCCGGAGTTCAGATGGCCAAGGCAAAGCGCATGTACGGCTGCACCGAGTGCGGCTCGACCTTTCCCAAATGGGCCGGCCAGTGCAGCGAATGCGGGGCCTGGAACACCCTGACTGAAACCATGGTGGAAAGCGGCGGCGCCGCGGCACCCACCGGTCGCACGGGCTGGGCCGGTCAGCAGGCGCAGATCAAGACCCTGGCCGAAGTCAGTGTCGAAGAAATTCCGCGTTTCTCCACTGCATCCGGAGAACTGGACCGCGTGCTCGGTGGCGGTTTGGTGGACGGTTCGGTGGTGCTGATCGGCGGCGATCCGGGCATCGGCAAATCCACCATCTTGTTGCAAACCTTGTGCAACCTCGCCACCCGCATGCCGGCGCTGTACGTCACTGGCGAAGAATCCCAGCAGCAGGTCGCCATGCGCGCCCGGCGCCTGGGCTTGCCCCAGGACCAGTTGCGGGTCATGACCGAGACCTGCATCGAGACCATCATCGCCACGGCGCGCCTGGAAAAACCCAAGGTGATGGTGATCGACTCGATCCAGACCATTTTCACCGAACAGCTGCAATCGGCCCCGGGCGGCGTGTCCCAGGTGCGCGAAAGTGCGGCGTTGCTGGTGCGCTACGCCAAGCAGAGCGGCACGGCGATTTTCCTGGTGGGCCACGTCACCAAGGAAGGCGCACTGGCGGGGCCGCGCGTGTTGGAGCACATGGTCGATACCGTGTTGTATTTCGAAGGCGAATCCGATGGTCGCCTGCGTTTGCTGCGGGCGGTGAAGAACCGCTTTGGTGCCGTGAACGAACTGGGTGTGTTCGGCATGACCGACAGAGGCTTGAAAGAAGTCTCAAACCCTTCGGCGATCTTTCTGACGCGTGCCCAGGAAGAAGTCCCTGGTAGCGTGGTCATGGCAACGTGGGAAGGCACCCGGCCGATGCTGGTCGAAGTGCAAGCGCTGGTGGACGACAGTCACCTGGCGAACCCGCGCCGGGTCACCCTGGGCCTGGATCAGAATCGGTTGGCTATGTTGCTGGCGGTGCTGCATCGACACGGCGGGATTCCGACGCACGACCAGGACGTGTTCCTCAACGTCGTGGGCGGGGTCAAGGTGCTGGAAACCGCGTCCGACCTGGCGTTGATGGCCGCAGTCATGTCCAGCCTGCGCAACCGGCCGCTGCCCCACGACCTGTTGGTGTTCGGCGAAGTGGGGCTGTCGGGCGAAGTACGGCCGGTGCCCAGTGGCCAGGAGCGACTCAAGGAAGCGGCCAAGCACGGTTTCAAACGCGCCATCGTGCCCAAGGGCAACGCGCCGAAGGAAGCCCCGCCGGGGTTGCAGATCATTGCCGTGACGCGCCTGGAACAGGCGTTGGATGCGTTGTTCGAATAGTACTGGCAATTGCGCAAGGAAGGCATGTGGGAGCAAAGCTTGCTCGCGATGCAGACGACTCGATTTTAAAGGACCGCATCGCCGCCATCGCGGGCAAGCCTTGCTCCCACAGAATCCCCTCGCCACAGGGGGCACCGCTGGATTCAGATATGAATCAACGCCGCTAACTCCCGCTCCAACTCGTCATGGTCGCCCAGGTTCAGCTCTACCAGCCGGCGTAGGTGTGCGATGGAGTCCAGGTCAATGTGCTCGCAGGCGAAGCCCAGGTGACCATGGTCATCATGGGCCAACCGAACTTCCATCTTGATCTCAGCATCAGGGCTCAAATGAATATCGGCCATGAAAGGTTGTTCGATATCGCCAAGCCAGGGTTCGGGTTTCTTGATCAGCAAACCCTTGAGGGACAGATCCAGCAACTCTACCGGCCAGATGAACGGGCCCTGGCTCAGCTCGGTCCTGGCATGGAAGTCAACTCGTACGAAGCGGCGACGTTCGCTCATTACGC
The DNA here is from genome assembly GCF_052114545.1 of Pseudomonas sp. KB_12. Lineage (NCBI taxonomy): Bacteria > Pseudomonadati > Pseudomonadota > Gammaproteobacteria > Pseudomonadales > Pseudomonadaceae > Pseudomonas > Pseudomonas sp. KB_12. The sequence continues at coordinate 119,796 of NZ_JBFREY010000028.1, forward strand.
ATTCCCTCTGAAGATTCATTGACTATAGACCCTACTGAGGGAGCCTCGTCACCATTTGGCAATCGACAGACGAATGTCGAGTATGGCCTTTGCCCGGGTTAGCGCTAAACTCCAATGGCAATCTTTCTTGTCCACCCTGGCTGGAATATAAAAATGAAAAATAATAATAGCCTGCTACGCCATCTGCCCTGGCTACTGCTGGCCGTCGTAGGAGCGTGCGCCCTGGGCGTCGTGGCATTGCGTCGAGGCGAGGCGATCAACGCCCTCTGGATCGTCGTCGCAGCCGTGGCCATCTACCTGGTCGCCTACCGCTACTACAGCCTCTTCATCGCCAACAACGTGATGCAACTCGATGCGCGCCGGGCCACCCCTGCCGTGCTCAATAACGATGGCCTGGACTACGT
>NZ_JBFREY010000029.1:0-77324 GCF_052114545.1 Pseudomonas sp. KB_12
GCCGCGAAGGGCCATCCATGGCCCAGCGCGGCTATCCCGGCATCCATGCCGGGATGCCCACTGCGCAATGCCTGCGTTCGGCCAGCGTGGTTAACGGGGCGCCCGAGATCAACGTCCACCGCGAGGCGGCCTAGTAGCCGACCTGGCTCTCCCGGTCGTACACCCCACAGATCTGTGGGAACCATCAGATCTGTGGGAGCAAAGCTTGCTCGCGAGGCGGCCTGACAGCCGACCTGGTTCTCCCGGTCGTACACCTTATCAGATCTGTGGGAACCATCAGATCTGTGGGAGCAAAGCTTGCTCGCGAGGCGGCCTGACAGCCGACCTGGTTCTCCCGGTCGTACACCTCATCAGATCTGTGGGAGCAAAGCTTGCTCGCGAGGCGGCCTGACAGCCGACCTGATTCTCCCGGTCGTACACCTCATCAGATCTGTGGGAGCCATTAGATCTGTGGGAGCAAAGCTTGCTCGCGAGGCGGCCTGACAGCCGACCTGGCTCTCCCGGTCGTACCCMGATCCATTGTGGGAGCGAGCCTGCTCGCGATAGCGGTGGGTCAGCTTGCATGGATGTTGGATATGAAGGCCTCTTCGCGAGCAAGCTCGCTCCCACAGGTGATCTGTGATGTTCATGGGTTTTGTGTTCACTGCAGACCCCATGTGGGAGCGAGCTTGCTCGCGATGGCGGTGGGTCAGTCAATGAAGGTGTTGAATGTCAGTCCGCCTTCGCGAGCAAGCTCGCTCCCCCAGGTTTACGCCTTTAGTCAGCCGACCGTTCAAGCCAAAAGACCGCAGCCTCCGGAAGTACCTACATCGGATCAAATGTAGGTACTTCCAGAGGCTGCGGTCTTTCGTTTGCCGCGTGTTTCATTTGCTGCTGGTGATTTCTCCTGCCGAGTCCTGGTCAAAGAATTCCGGGATCGGGTAGTTGAAGCTGTTGAGCCAACGCTGCATGGCCATCTCGCGTTCGGCGGCCGAGGCGGTTTGCAGGTTGGTGGAGGCCACCACGCCGCGAATCTGCAGTTGCATCCAGCTCTCGGTGCCTTGCTGTGCGGGCGAAGAGGGGCCCGGGTCAATGGCCCAGGCGCTGCTGGAAAGGCTCACCATGCATGCAATCATCAATTGTTTGGTCATCATTTCTTGGACTCCTCGTAACGCTCTACTTGACCGCGCCAGTTGAGGCGTCGACAACCTCGGTCAGGCGGTTGGCTTGTGACGTCACGGCGTTAGCGGCCGAACCCCTGATTTTTTCCGCACGGGCTTGGGCATCTGCCACTTGTTGGGGGCTCAGCTTGGCCATGTTCGCGAGCTCGGCGGCCTGCTTCCAGTTGTCCTGGTAGATCAGCAGGGTCACCATGTTGAGCGCTGCCAGCGTGTCTGACTGCTGGAGCTCCATCGCGGTCATGAACTCGAAGCGGGCTTCTGAAATGCGTCGTTGGTTGAGGTAGACGACCCCCAGGTCGTTGCGAATCTTGCCTTCGGTCGGGGCCATTTTCGCTGCGCGTTCGAGGTATTGCGTAGCCGTCGCATTGTCATTTCTGGCAGCCGCCAACTGCCCAAGACCATGTTCACCGTCTGCGGCCAGGCATGTCCCGAGCAGGCTTTTGTACAACGGTTCGGCCTCGTTGCGACCCATCAGGCGCAGCACCCGAGCCTTGCGCAGGCGGACCTGGACCAAGTCATCGGGCAAGCGTTCGAGGTTCGCCAGGCTGGCGTACAAACGACCTTCGTTGGCCATGTCTTCGGCCATGTTCAGGGCCAGTTCCTGGTCGGATTCGGGCTTGGCGCACTGGGTCGAGCGTGAAGCCACTACGCCGTTGCTGGCACAGCCGGCGAGCATCAAGGTCGCCGCTATTGCGATCACTGCTTTCATTGAATGCCCCTTGGCAAGCCGTTGGACAATAGGTGCTTCGCACGTCTGGCGCCGGCTCATTGGGAAAGCCCGCTGCGGTTGTCGAACTCGCCATGTTCGAGGAAGTACATGCGGTAGAAATTCGGGTCGTAATTACGCAGTTGCTCGCCCGGCAACGTTGGCAGTTGCGCGTCGGCGGCCAACGGTTGGACCAGGTGCGGCGTGACGATCATCAGCAGCTCGCGCTCTTCGCGGTTGATGGAGTTGTCGCGAAAGAACGCGCCGAGAATCGGTATATCGCCCAGCCCCGGAAACTTGTTCACCTGGGAGCTGTTGCGGGTGCTGATCAGGCCGCTGATGACGAAGCTTTCGCCATCGGCCAAGGCGATGCTGGTGTCGGTACGACGCACCGTGAGTGCAGGCACCAGTGTCCCGGCGATGTTCACCGCGTTGGTGAAGTCCAGCTCACTGACTTCCGGCGCCACCTTCAGCGCGATGCGATTCTTGCCGATGACGGTGGGGGTCAGGGTCAGGCGAATACCGAATTCCTTGTACTCGATGGACACGTTGTCGCTGCCGGCACTGGGCACCGGGATCGGCACTTCGCCGCCAGCCAGGAAGCTCGCACTCTGACCGCTGAGGGCCACCAGGCTCGGCCGCGCCAGGGTATAGGCGAAACCACTGCCTTCCAGTGCGTTGATCATCAACAGCGTTTTACCGGTGGCAAAAGACAGGTTGAACATGTCGTTATTGACCGGCAATGAAGGCCGGACAATACCGCCGACGGTGGGCAAGGTCCTCGGCGAGCCGAACAGGAAGTTGCCACGGCTGCCAAAAATCGACGTCGAGGCTTCCTTGAGTTTGGTCCGGCTGACTTCAACGAAACGAATGTCGGTCTGTACCTGGGCAAGCAGCATCGGATCTTCGGACGGGATGCTCGCCGCGCCGGTCAGCGCCTCGGTGGCCCGGCCTTTGACAAAGACCATGCTCTGGCGCGGTATTTTCGAACAGTCGGTCCAGACCATCAGGCTGGTGGCGCCGGGCGCCAGGCCCGTGAGAATAAAGGCATCGTTGCCACTGGGCTGCACATCGGCAATTTTTGGGTCGCCGACGGCCAACTTCGTCACGGGGGCGAGGATGCGCAGTTCGCTCTGGAGCCCTTGGCCGACCTCGAAGGTTGCCGGCAAATTGTCCAGCTGCGAACAATTTGCCGCTGCGGCCTGGGCCGCATCCAAGCCAAGACCCATCCAGAACAGGCCATGAAGGAAATGTTTTAGAACGGGAGCAGTACGATGGGTCATGAAGTGATCCTCGATGAAGAGACCATCCCTAGGCTTAACTATTTGCCGCGGATCACTTAAGAGGCCCGGGCTACCCCTTTCCATCTAACCTGATCGTTCATTGGTTCCGGTTTCAGGCCGCGTCGCTTACCAGCAAACGGGCGCATTTCACCGGCCTGACTGAACGACAGGCTGCTTGCAAACAACGTTTCGGTACCCGGGGGATCCGGGATTTACGAAGGCAAAGACGGTGTCGATCAGGTCGCTTCAGGAGCGTTTTGCCGACCCTGTCATCGCTTCTGTTTGACGGTAGTTCAAGCATGGCAAAGCGCCACGCCTTAAATAAAAAAAATGACTAAAAAGTGACGGAAGGGAAAAACTCGCGCAAGCGGGCGTCAATAATCTGTCTTTTTGTGTTGTGAAGGGGATTTGCAGGAGCCAGACCTGACAGGGGGAGGCGAGGCCTGCGAGCCATTGCGGGTCGCAGGGGCTGGCGGATATCAGGCCACGTGGTAGTGCACTGACAGTGTTCCTTTCTTTTGCGAAAGCGAGGAGATGGTGACGGTTCCCAGTTCCTGCAGGTGCTGCACGTGAGTGCCGCCGCAACCGTAGGCGGCCAGCTCACCGAAACCGACTTCGCGCAGGCCCTCGCGCAACGTGATCAAGCGCGACAGGTCGTTGGCAATCCATTCGTCGATGCCTTGCTGGATGATCGAGATGTCCAGTTCCTGAGGATTTTCCCCTGGCTGGAACTGCACGCGGCTTTCACCGGGCCAATGATGGGCCTTGATCGGCGTCCAGCCACGGGTCTCGGCGAAATGGCCGATCAGATGCCCAGCCGAGTGCAGGCGCGCATTCAACTGTCGGCGCTGCGCATCCACGCGGATCGCAGCCGTGCCCAAGGCCACCGGGCGGTCGACGTAATGGACGATCTGTGGCCCTTCCTGGACCACGCGCAGCACCTGGCTTTCACCAATCCATCCGGTGTCGCAGGGCTGACCGCCACCCTGGGGATGGAACAGCGTGGCGTGCAGCACCACGGCAAATTCATGTTCCCGGGGGCTGCAATCCAGGACTTCCACGTTGGCCTTGAGGTCATCGCTATGGAAAAAGAGGCGAAGCGTCATGTGCCATACCCACATCAGAAATTGTGACGGGATTATAGGTAGGGCATAAAAGGGTGATAATCCGTTCAAATTTCAAAGGACTGTTGCGCCATGAGCACAAATCTACCATTGCCGTTGTTGGCCGAAATGGCCATCTTCGTCAAGGTCGTGGAGACCGGCAGTTTCTCCGAGGCGGCCCGCCAGTCAGGTTCATCACCATCGGCCATCAGCCGCAGTATTTCTCGCCTGGAGAAAGCCCTGGCGACCCGTTTGTTGCAACGTACCACCCGCAAGTTGCGTTTGAGCGATGGTGGGGAAGAGGTGTTCAAGCGCTGTCAGGAAATGGTCGCCGCCGCTCGGTCGGTGATGGAAATCAGCGGGCAGTTCACCCAGGAGGCTGAAGGCCGCATCCGCGTCAGCGTACCCAAGGCGGTGGGGCGTTTCGTGATTCATCCGCACATGCCCGAATTCTTGCGTCGTTATCCGAAGGTCGATGTGGAGCTGTTCCTGGAGGATCGGCAGGTTGACCTGATCGACGATCATGTCGACCTGGCCATCCGGATTACCGATCAACCTCCGGTCGGGCTGGTGGGGCGTCAGTTGCTGACCATTGATCACCTGCTCTGCGCCACGCCGCAATACCTGGCCGAACACGGTACGCCTACGCATCCTCACGACTTGTTGGAACACAGCTGCATTTACCTGGGGGCAACCCCGAACGACGCGCGCTGGAAATTCAAGAAAGGCAGCAAGTCCGTCACCGTCGGCGTGCATGGGCGCTACGCGGCCAATCACACGGGCGTGCGGTTGGGGGCCGTCTTGCAGCACATCGGCATTGGCAGCCTGCCGTACTTCACCGCCCGTCATGCCTTGGAGCAAGGCTTGATCGTGCAGGTATTGGCCGACTGGACGTTCCTGGCTTCCTACCACGGTGGCTTGTGGTTGCTGCATTCACCGACTCGTTACCTACCGCCCAAGCTGCGGGTGTTCATTGATTATCTGGTGGCGTGCCTGGAGAAGGAACCGACCTTGAGCACGGTGGGCGGCGGGAGTGGCCCCAGCCAGGTCGCGACGGGTTATGAGTTGCCGGAGAGTGATGGGTTGTTTTGACCGGCCTCATCGCGAGCAAGCTCGCTCCCACAGAAGCCGCTGCGTACATGAGTTTTATGATCAACCACAAACCAGTGGGGAGCTTGCTCGCGATGGCGGGGTGTCAGTCAACATGGATTTTGTTGACCAGGTACATATCCGTTGCTGCGGTAACGGCTACTTAGGGTTCCGCCCTTACGGCGGCTCACTTTTTTCAGGCGCCAAAAAAGTAAGCAAAAAAGGCTTGCCCCACCACTCGGTGCCTCGCCTAGGCTCGGCATTCCTGAACGAAGGCATTGCTCCGTGGGCCCGCCGCGAAGGGCCATCCATGGCCCAGCGCGGCTATCCCGGCATCCATGCCGGGTTGCCCACTCCACAATGCCTGCGTTCGGCCATCGTGGTTAACGAGGCCTCCAGATCAAAAGCAAAAGCGAGGCGGCCTGATAGCCGACCTGGCTCTTGCGGTCGTACACCCTTCCGATCTGTGGGAGCAAAGCTTGCTCGCGAGGCGGCCTGGCAGCCGACCAGGCTCTCTCAGTCGTACACCGATCCAACTGTGGGAGCGAGCTTGCTCGCGATGAGGCCCGTCCAGGCAACACACTTTGGCAAGGCAAAAAAAAGCCCGCCGGGTTAACCGTGCGGGCCTTTGCATGACGGATCGCAATCAGTGCTTGCTGTCCTGCTCCGACATCGCCAGCAATTGCTTTTCCTGGTTCCAGTCGAAAGGCTCGTCGTTTTGCTCGGCTTCGAAACGACGCTCCTCCAGGGCCTGGTACAGGGCGATTTCTTCGTCGGGCATGTAGTGCAGGCAGTCGCCGGCGAAGTACCAGAGCAGGTCGCGAGGCACCAGGTGGGCGATTTGTGGATAACGGACGATCACTTGGCACAGGAGATCCTGGCCCAGGTACTGGCTTTCGATCGGGTCGACGGGCAGTTGCGCGCGCAACTCGTCGAAGCGCTCCAGAAACAGGGCGTGGCTTTCTTCGGGCACCTGTTCGGCCTCACCCACGGCGACCAGGATGCTGCGCAAGTGGTCAAGCAAGACAAGGTGATCGGCAACGACATTGGACACGAGATAAGTCCTCAAGAGCAAAACGGGCGCAGGAGTATAAAGCCCTTGCGCCGGCTTTTACAGGTGAAGAGCTATAGGTCACGAGCGTAGCCTGTCGTCAGGATCAACGGACCTTGTCCTGCGCCAGCGTCAACTCCTCCTTATCGAAGTCATCCACATCGATGACCTTGCGCCGCGCCGCCTCGGCCGCGCGCAAGGTCTGCGCTTCACCGGCTTGCAGCACACCCGCTTCCAGGGCTGCGTCGATGAGTGGTTCGCCCGGCGCGGGGTTGAGCTGACCCTGCTTGAGCGCCACGTGCAGTTTCTTGTGCAGCGGATGGGCGGCGGCCAGCAGGTCGGCGGCGTGTTGCAGGGCGCCCACCGGATCATCGGCGGATTGTGGGCGATAGCAGCCCTGCAGCAACTCTTCGAGGGTCGGGTCACCCTTGGGCCGACCAATGACCGCCGCCACCTCGGCGTCGAGCCTGTCGCTCGGGCCCTTGTGACGACGACCGAAGGGGAACACCACCAGGCGCAACAGGCAGCCCAGCACCCGGTTCGGAAAGTTGCTCAGCAGTTCATCCAGCGCACGCTCCGACTGGCCCAGGCTTTCCTCCATGGCCCAGGTGAACAGCGGTGTCATGTGGTCCGGCGAGTCCAGGTCGTGATAGCGCTTGAGCGCTGCGGACGCCAGGTACAGGTTGCTCAATACGTCGCCCAGGCGGGCCGACAAGCGTTCCCGGCGTTTGAGTTCACCCCCCAGCAGCATCATGCTCAGGTCCGCCAGCAGGGCGAACGCCGCAGCCTGCCGGTTGAGGGCGCGGAAATAACCCTGGCTCAAGGCATTGCCGGGAGCCTTCTCGAAATGCCCCAGGCCGAGGTTGAGCACCAGGGTGCTGGCGGCGTTGCTCACGGCAAAACCAATGTGCTTGAGCAGCAAGGCGTCGAACTCGACCAGCGCCTGGTCCTTGTCTTCACGGCTTGCCAGGGCCATTTCCTTGAGTACGAACGGATGGCAGCGAATGGCGCCCTGGCCAAAGATCATCAGGTTGCGCGACAGGATGTTCGCGCCTTCGACCGTGATGAAGATCGGCGCACCTTGCCAACTGCGACCCAGGTAATTGTTCGGGCCCATGATGATGCCCTTGCCGCCATGCACGTCCATGGCGTGGCTGATGCACTCGCGGCCGCGTTCGGTCAGGTGGTACTTGAGAATGGCCGACAGCACCGAAGGCTTTTCCCCCAGGTCCACGGCGTTGGCGGTCAGCATGCGCGCAGCATCCATCATCCAGGCGTTGCCACCGATGCGCGCCATGGCTTCCTGGATACCTTCGAACGCCGACAACGGTACGTTGAACTGTTCGCGCACCTGGGCGTACTGGCCCGTCACCAGGCTGGTGAACTTCGCCGCACCGGTGCCCACCGCCGGCAGGGAAATCGAGCGCCCGACCGACAGGCAGTTCATCAGCATCATCCAGCCCTTGCCGAGCATGTCCTGGCCGCCAATGAGGAAGTCCAGCGGGATGAACACGTCCTTGCCCCAGTTCGGCCCGTTCATGAACGCGGCGCCAAGGGGCAGGTGACGGCGGCCGATATGCACGCCAGGGGTGTCGGTGGGAATCAAGGCGAGGCTGATGCCCAGGTCTTCTTCCTCACCCAGCAGGTGGTCGGGGTCATACGCCTTGAAGGCCAGGCCCAGGAGGGTGGCTACCGGACCGAGGGTGATGTAGCGCTTTTCCCAGTTCAGGCGCAGGCCCAATGTTTCCTGGCCTTCCCATTCACCCTTGCAGATGATGCCGGTGTCGGGCATCGCCCCGGCGTCGGAACCGGCCAGCGGCCCGGTCAGGGCGAAGCAGGGAATATCGTCGCCACGGGCCAGTCGCGGCAGGTAATGGTCGCGTTGCTCATCAGTGCCGTAGTGCAACAGCAGTTCTGCCGGGCCAAGGGAGTTGGGGACCATCACGGTGGAGGCCAGGTCGCCGCTGCGCGTGGCCAGTTTCATTGCCACCTGGGAATGGGCGTAGGCAGAAAAGCCTTTGCCGCCGTATTCCTTGGGAATGATCAACGCGAAGAACCCGTGCTCCTTTATATGAGCCCAGGCTTCAGGCGGCAGGTCCATGGCCTGGCCGATCTGCCAGTCGCTGACCATTGCGCAGAGGGCTTCGGTGGGGCCGTCGAGGAACGCCTGCTCCTCCTCGGTCAGTTGCACCTTGGGGTAGGCCAGCAGCAAGTCCCAGTCCGGGCGGCCGCTGAACAGTTCGCCGTCCCACCACACCGTGCCGGCGTCGATGGCGTCGCGCTCGGTCTCGGACATGGGCGGCAGGGTTTTCTGGAACCACTCGAACATCGGTGCACTGAAGTATTTGCGGCGCAGGTCCGGTAGCAGCAGCGGGGCGGCGACAGCCGCGAGTACCACCCAGAGGATCAGCAGCAGCCAGCCGGGCGCATGGCTGAAAATGCCCATGGCCAACAGATAGACCGCGACGATACCCAGCGCGGGCAGCGGGTCGGTGCGCCGATGCGCCAGCCAGGCGATCCCGACGACCAGGACCAGTATCCACAACAACAGCATATGTAATCCTCCGTGAACCAAGGCAAAACCGACCTTCAGAGCTTAGACGGCATCTGCAAAACCGGCGGTCAGCGCGATGTGATTGATTTCGTGGGAAACCCTGGGTGCATTGCGCCAGTCTGGTTGGCAACAGCCGTGGGAAATCGTTCGTTAACAAGGTGAGAAAACGCCATTGTTTGGCCGGAATGCCGTTATCGTTGGCTGAGGGCTGTGGATAAACTCGAGGCAAGCGGTGATGTTTCTCCAGAGGCCTTCCTTTTATGCAGCAATACCTGAACCCCGGCCCCTTCATCGACAGCGATCACCTCGCGGTCATCGACTTCGCCGAAACCCACCGCGGCACCGACCGCGACCCGCTGGCCCAGGCGGTCAGCCTGTATTACGCCGTGCGCGAGGCAGTGCGCTACAACCCCTACACTTTCAGTCGCGACCCGGCGACCCTGCGCGGCAGTTACGCGCTGGCTGTCGGCGAAAGCTATTGTGTGCCCAAGGCCACCTTGCTGGCCGGCTGCGCCCGGCATTGCGGCATCCCGGCGCGCATCGGCCTGGCGGATGTCCGCAATCACTTGTCCACACCGCGCTTGCTGGAATTGCTCAGGAGCGACGTGTTCGCCATGCACGGTTATACCGAGCTGTACCTGAACGACCGCTGGGTCAAGGCAACGCCGGCATTCAACCAGGGGCTGTGCGAGTTGTTCGACGTGGCCCCGCTGGAATTCGACGGTCGCCACGACAGCGTGTTCCACCCGTTCAATCGGCAAGGGGCAAAGCTGATGGAGTACATCACTGACCACGGCCAGTTCGTCGATGTGCCCGAAGCGTTCTTCTTCGAACACCTGGAGAAATGCTACCCGCACCTGTTCGGCGCGCAGGTGCCGCGCTTGCTCGGCGACCTGCAGGGCGATTTGAGTCGCGCCTGATCCGGCGTATGCTGCTGCGGCATTTATCCATCGAGGACGCCGTGATGCTGAAGATATGGGGCCGGAAAAATTCATCGAATGTGCGCAAGGCGTTGTGGTGCGCAGAAGAGTTGGGGCTGGCCTACGAGGCCATTGATGCGGGCGGGGCATTCGGTGTGGTGGACACGCCCGAGTACCGTGCGAAAAACCCCAATGGCCGGGTGCCGATGATCGAAGACGACGGCTTCGTGCTCTGGGAATCCAACACCATCGTGCGTTACCTGGCTGCTCGCCATGCGTCGGGTTCGGCCTGGTATCCCGCTGACGTACAGGCACGTGCCCAGGCTGAAAAATGGATGGACTGGACCACCTCCAGTTTTGCCGCACCGTTTCGCACGGTGTTCTGGGGCGTCTTGCGCACCCCGGCCGAGCAACAGGACTGGGCGGCCATCGACGCGGCGATCAAAGAGTGCGACGGCTTGCTGGCGATGGTCGAGCAGACCTTGAGTGAGCAGCCCTACCTGTCGGGTGCTGAAATCGGCATGGGCGACATTCCCCTGGGCAGTTTCATTTATGCCTGGTTCGAGATGCCCATCCAGCGCGCCGAGCTACCTGGCGTGCAGGCCTGGTACGCGCGGTTGCAGGAGCGTGCGGCCTACCGCAAGGCTGTCATGACCGCGTTGACTTAATACTTACTATCGACACACTTGACTGTACTTGTGCGGCGACGCCAAGCACCATTGCCTTCGTGCGCCGTGGTTGCATTGCTCGCCGCCCGCCCTTATCTATTCTTTTCCTCCCTCCCTTCTTGGTGCGTAATCCGATATGAGTTCCGCTCTGTCCATCCGGCAGCTAACCAAAACCTACGGCAACGGTTTCCAGGCCTTGAGTGGTATCGATCTGGACGTCGCCGAAGGTGACTTTTTCGCCTTGCTCGGCCCCAACGGTGCCGGCAAATCCACCACCATCGGTATTCTTTCCACGTTGGTGAACAAGACCAGCGGCACGGTGAATATCTTCGGCCATGACCTGGACCGCGAGCCTGCCGCCCTCAAGCGCTGCATTGGCGTGGTGCCCCAGGAATTCAACTTCAACCAGTTCGAAAAGACCTTCGACATCGTCGTGACCCAAGCCGGTTACTACGGCATCCCGCCGAAGATCGCCAACGAGCGCGCCGAGCAGTACCTGACCCAGCTGGGCCTGTGGGATAAGCGCGACGTGCCGTCCCGTTCATTGTCCGGCGGCATGAAGCGTCGCCTGATGATCGCCCGCGCGCTGGTGCATGAGCCGCGTCTGCTGATCCTCGACGAACCGACTGCCGGCGTGGACATCGAACTGCGTCGTTCGATGTGGACCTTCCTCACCGAGCTGAACCAGAAAGGCATCACCATCATCCTCACCACCCATTACCTGGAAGAGGCTGAGCAGTTGTGCCGCAACATTGGCATCATCGACCACGGCACCATCGTCGAGAACACCAGCATGCGCCAGTTGCTCAGTCAACTGCATGTGGAAACCTTCCTGCTGGACCTGAAAAACGACCTGGCGACGGTACCCCAGCTCATGGGTTATCCGGCCCGCCTGGTAGACAGCCACACCCTGGAAGTCCAGGTGGACAAGGCCGTGGGGATCACCGGGCTGTTCGCCCAACTGGCCCTGCAGAACATTGAAGTGCAGAGCCTGCGCAACAAAACCAATCGCCTCGAGGAGTTGTTCGTGTCCCTGGTGGAGAAAAATCTGGCGAAGGTGGCGGTATGAGCATGAGTTCCGAATTGCGCCCCAACCTCATCGCCCTCAATACCATCGTTTACCGTGAGGTTCGGCGTTTCATGCGGATCTGGCCGCAGACGCTGCTGCCGCCCGCCATCACCATGGTCTTGTACTTCGTGATCTTCGGTAACCTGATCGGCCGGCAGATCGGCGATATGGGCGGCTTCACGTACATGGACTACATCGTGCCGGGGCTGATCATGATGTCGGTGATCACCAACTCCTACGGCAACGTGGTGTCGAGTTTCTTCGGCAGCAAGTTCCAGCGTTCGATCGAAGAACTGATGGTCTCGCCGGTGTCCCCCCATACGATCCTCATCGGCTACACCCTGGGCGGTGTGCTGCGCGGCCTGGCGGTGGGTCTGATCGTGACCCTGCTGTCGTTGTTCTTCACCCATTTGCAGGTGCATCACCTGGGGGTGACGGTATTGGTGGTGGTGCTTACGGCCACGATCTTTTCGCTGCTGGGTTTCATCAATGCCGTGTTTGCGCGCAACTTCGATGACATCTCCATCATCCCGACGTTCGTGCTCACGCCGCTGACCTACCTGGGCGGGGTGTTCTACTCGATTTCCCTGCTGCCGCCGTTCTGGCAGACCGTGTCCTTGGCCAACCCGGTGCTGCACATGGTCAACGCCTTTCGCTATGGCATTCTCGGGGTGTCGGACATCAAGATCAGCATCGCCATTACCTTCATGCTGGTGGCGACCTTGGTGCTTTACATCGGTTGCGCGCGGTTGCTGGTCAGCGGGCGCGGGATGCGTACCTGACCCCATCCCCCTGTGGGAGCGAGCTTGCTCGCGATGGCGTCAGTACGAACTCCACAAAAAAAGGCCTCCATTCCCAGGAGGCCTTTTTGCATTTCACATCCGGCTTTTCTTGCGCCGCTTCCACTGTCGGGCCACCCACCAGCGCCAGTAACTCATGGTGACGAAGTAGGCGAGGGCGCCGAGTACCAGGCCGGTCACAACCGAGCCGAGCAGGAACGGCTGCCACAAGGTGGACAACTGGCCGCTGATCCATTCCCAGGTCAGCTCTTCGGGTAGCGTCCGGGCGGGCACGTCCATCAGCCAGGCGCCGGTCTGGTAAGTGCAGAAGAACACCGCCGGCATGGTGATCGGATTGGTCAGCCACACCAGGCTCACCGCAATCGGCATGTTGCCGCGCACCGTGATGGCCAGTGCGGCGGCCAGCAACATTTGCAACGGGATCGGCAAGAAGGCGGCAAACAGGCCAACAGCCATCGCCCGGGCGACCGAGTGCCGATTGAGGTGCCAAAGGTTGGGATCGTGCAGCAGGGTGCCGAGAAAACGTAAGGATTTATGTTCCCGAATGCTCTCTGGGTCTGGCATGTAACGTTTGAAAAGGCGCCGGGGCATAAGGCTTCTCGGTCGGTTCAACGCAGTAAGGCCGCAAGTATGTCCGGATTCTACGGCTGACAGATTCAGACTTTGTGACAATTGATAACGCCAGCGGTGCCGTAGACCGTCTATGCCTGAAGAGGGCACTCTCAAGGACGGGTTATGCGCACAGGGTTAGTCGCGCTTGCACTGGGGCTGTTGGCCCCGATTTTTTTGCCGGCACTGCCGCCGTTGTGGCTGATTGCAGCCATGCCGGTGCTGGCGCTGATGGCGTTGCCGTTTCGAACCTATCCGCTGGGTTTTTTCCTGTTCGGGCTGGCCTGGGCCTGCCTGTCGGCGCAGTTTGCGCTGGACGACCGGTTACCCATCGCGCTCGACGGCGAAACCCGCTGGGTCGAGGGGCGAGTGGTCGGTTTGCCGCAACAGGGCGAAGGCGTGGTGCGCTTCGAACTGGCCGATGTCCATTCACGCCGTAGCCGTCTACCGACGGCGATGCGCCTCGCCTGGTTCGGTGGGCCGCCGGTCAACAGCGGCGAACGATGGCGATTGGCGGTGAAGCTCAAGCGGCCCAGTGGGCTGCTGAACCCGCACGGTTTCGACTATGCCGCCTGGTTGTTGAGCCGCGGCATCGGCGCGACTGGTACGATCAAGGATGGCCATCTCCTGCAAGCGGCCCGGGGGGCCTGGCGCGATGAGGTGCGCCAGGCCCTGGCACAGGTCGATGCCCACGGCCGCTCCGGTGCGCTGGCGGCACTGGTCCTGGGCGACGGCGGCGGGTTGAGTCGCGAGGATTGGCAGGTCCTGCAAGACACCGGCACCGTCCACTTGCTGGTGATCTCCGGGCAACACATCGGCCTGCTTGCCGGCCTGGTGTACCTGTTGGTGGCCGGTGCGGCGCGTTATGGCCTGTGGCCGGTGGGTCTGGCCTGGTTGCCTTGGGCCTGTGGGCTGGCCTTCTGTGCCGCCCTGGGCTACGGCTTGCTCGCCGGCTTCGAGGTGCCGGTGCGGCGGGCCTGCGCGATGATCGGCCTGGTGTTGCTGTGGCGCTTGCGTTTCAAACAGCCAGATCCGTGGTGGGCATGGCTGCTGGCCTTCGTCGGGGTGCTGGTGTTCGACCCGCTTGCCAGCTTGCGGCCGGGGTTCTGGTTGTCGTTTGCAGCCGTGGCCATATTGATGTTCACCTTTGGCGCTCGCCTGGGGCCCTGGCGCTGGTGGCAAACCTGGACCCGTGCCCAGTGGCTGGTTGCGCTTGGCCTGTGTCCGTTGTTGTTGATCGTGGGCTTGCCGGTCAGCCTCAGCGGGCCGTTGGTGAACTTGCTGGCGGTGCCCTGGATCAGCCTGTTGGTATTGCCGCCAGCGCTGCTTGGCACGGCATTGTTGCCGGTGCCGTTCATGGGCGAAGGCCTGCTGTGGATCGCCGGCGGGCTGCTCGATCTGCTGTTCAAGGGGCTGACGCTGGTTGCCGGACGAATGCCAGCCTGGGTTCCTGCCGCGGTTCCGCCTTGGGCCTTGGGTATCGCCGCCTTCGGTGCTTTTTTGCTGCTGTTGCCCAAAGGTGTGCCGCTACGCGTACTGGGGTGGCCGATGGTGTTGCTGATGGTTTTTCCACCGCAAGAACACCTGCCGCAAGGGCACGCCGAGATCTGGCAGTTGGACGTGGGCCAAGGGCTGGCGGTGCTGGTGCGGACCCGGCGGCACAGCCTGCTTTACGACGCCGGGCCGCGCTTTGGCGAGGCTGACGCGGGCGAGCGGGTCGTACTGCCGACCTTGCGCAAACTGGGTGTGCGCCGCTTGGACCTGATGTTGCTAAGCCATGCCGACGCCGATCACGCTGGCGGTGCCCGCGCCGTGCGCAATGGGCTGCCGACGATGGAGGTGATCAGCGGCGATCCCGACGCGCTGCCCGCCGAGCTGCTGGCCGGGCCTTGCGACAGTGGCAGACGCTGGGAATGGGACGGGGTCAGGTTCGAGCTGTGGCGGTGGGCCTCTGCTGTCGAGAGCAACCAGAAGTCCTGCGTCTTGCTGGTGGAGGCCGGCGGTGAACGCCTGCTCCTGACCGGCGATATCGACACCCCGGCCGAGCGCGCCTTGCTCGACGAGGTCCTGGCGGTGCCGATCCAGTGGCTGGCCGCGCCGCATCACGGCAGCCGCAGTTCGTCGTCGATGGCGTTGCTGTCGCGTCTCCAGCCGCATTCGGTATTGATCTCCCGAGGGCAGGGCAACGCGTTCGGCCACCCTCATCCCCAGGTGATGGCTCGGTATCGACGCTCGGGCCTGGCGGTCTACGACAGCGCCGAGCAGGGCGCCATTCGTCTGCAACTGGGCGCTTTCGAACTGCCGCGCACCGAGGCCGGGCATCGCCGCTACTGGCGTGATCCGCCAGCCGTCGGGCCAGCGGGGCAATATTGATCCAGCGCAATCGGCTGATGCGCTTATCGGTGGGGCGGGTCTGCAAGGCGAGTCTGTGTGATAAAGTGGCGCACTTTTTCGAGGGGGCAGTCACTGTGTGGGAATTGGTCAAATCCGGCGGCTGGATGATGTTGCCGATCATTCTGAGTTCCATCGTGGCACTGGGTATCGTTGCCGAACGCCTGTGGACCCTGCGGGCCAGCCGCGTGACCCCGGAGCATCTGCTCGGGCAGGTCTGGGTCTGGATCAAGGACAAGCAGCTGAACAAGGACAAGCTCAAGGAGCTGCGAGCCAGTTCGCCCTTGGGGGAAGTCCTCGCCGCCGGCCTGGCGAACTCCAAGCATGGTCGCGAGATCATGAAGGAGTGCATCGAGGAGGCTGCCGCGCGGGTCATCCATGAGCTGGAACGCTACATCAATACCCTGGGCACCATCGCCGCCATGTCCCCGCTGCTGGGCCTGCTGGGTACGGTGCTGGGCATGATCGACATCTTCAGTGCGTTTACCGGCTCCGGCATGACCACTAACGCCGCAGTACTGGCGGGGGGTATTTCCAAGGCTTTGATCACCACCGCCGCCGGCCTGATGGTGGGTATTCCGGCCGTGTTCTTCCATCGGTTCCTGCAACGCCGCGTCGACGAGTTGGTGGTCGGCATGGAGCAGGAAGCGATCAAGCTGGTCGAGGTGGTGCAAGGTGACCGTGACGTGGACCTGGCTGGGGGCAAGAAGTGAAATTCCGCCGCAAGCCACGGGAAAACATCGAGATCAACCTCGCGTCGCTGATCGACGTGGTGTTCATCCTGCTGCTGTTTTTCGTCGTGACCACTACGTTCACCCGGGAAACCCAGCTCAAGGTTGAATTGCCGCAGGCCATCAGCGGCTCGCCGGCCGAAGACCAGCAACTGAAGAACCTGGATATCACCATCAGCGCCGAAGGGGCGTTCTCGGTGAACAACCAATTGCTGCCCAAGAGCGACCTGGCGAGCCTGATCGATGCCTTGCAGAAAGAGTCTGGCGGCGACACCAGCCTGCCGCTATCCATCAGCGCCGACGGCAAGACCCCTCATCAATCAGTGATCACTGCCATGGACGCGGCCGGCAAGCTCGGTTTCAGCCATCTGCGCATGACCACGGTCGAGGCGGCCCCCGCACCCTGATGGCCATGTCCGATCGATTGCTTGCCGCGTGGTATGAAGGTCACCCGGCGCTGACCTTGCTACGGCCGCTGGAGTGGTTGTACCGCCGGGTGGTGGTGGGCAAGCGCGAGCGTTTCCTGGCGGGTGAAGGCCAGATCTACCAGCCTCCCGTGCCGTTGGTCGTGGTCGGCAATATCACGGTTGGCGGCACCGGCAAGACGCCGTTGATCCTGTGGATGATCCAGCACTGCCAGCGCAGTGGCCTGCGGGTCGGGGTGGTCAGCCGGGGTTACGGCGCCAAGCCGCCGCAACTGCCTTGGCGGGTAACGGCCGAGCAGGGCGCCGACGTCGCGGGTGATGAACCGCTGTTGATCGTCCAGCGCACCGGTGTGCCGTTGATGATCGACCCTGATCGCAGTCGCGCGATCCAGGCGCTGCTGGAGGCCGAGCCGCTGGACCTGATCCTGTCCGACGACGGCATGCAGCATTATCGGATGGCCCGCGACCTCGAGCTGGTGTTGATCGACAACGCCCGTGGCCTGGGCAACCGCCGTTGCCTGCCTGCAGGGCCATTGCGCGAGCCGGTCGAGCGTCTGCAATCGGTCGACGCCGTGCTGTACAACGGCGCCAGTGCCGACCGCGAAGACGGTTTCGCCTTCCAATTACGCCCCACCGCGCTGGTGAACCTGGCCAGCGGCGAGCGGTGCTCCCTTGAGCATTTTCCACCCGGCCAGGCCCTGCATGCCGTGGCCGGAATCGGCAATCCCCAGCGTTTCTTCAAGACCCTCGAAACGCTACACTGGCGGCCAATACCGCATGGGTTTGCCGACCACGCCGAATACAACGCCCAGGCCTTGAATTTCACGCCATCGCTGCCGGTGGTCATGACGGAAAAGGACGCAGTCAAATGCCGTGCCTTCGCCGCACCCGACTGGTGGTACCTGGCGGTAGACGCCGCGCCGTCGCCGGCCTTCGCGGCCTGGTTCGATACGCAGTTGATGCGCCTGTTGCCGGATCGGCTTTTGCCTTAAAACCTTTTATCCAGGGGAATTCCATGGACACCAAATTGCTCGATATTCTGGCCTGCCCGATCTGCAAAGGCCCGCTCAAGCTCAGCGCCGACAAGACCGAGCTGATCAGCAAGGGTGCCGGCCTGGCTTACCCGATTCGCGACGGCATCCCGGTGATGCTCGAAAGCGAAGCTCGCACCCTGACCACCGACGAGCGCCTGGATAAATGACCGCAGCCTTTACCGTTGTCATTCCGTCGCGTTTCGCTTCGACGCGCCTGCCCGGCAAGCCGTTGCTGTCGATTGCTGGCAAGCCGATGATCCAGCATGTCTGGGAGCAGGCCTGCAAAAGCAGCGCCCAGCGTGTGGTGGTGGCGACTGACGATGCGCGCATCGTCGAGGCCTGCAAAGGCTTTGGCGCCGAAGTCGTGCTGACTCGTGAAGACCATAATTCCGGCACTGACCGCCTGGCTGAGGTCGCGGCGAAACTCGGTCTTGCCGCCGACGCTATCGTGGTCAATGTGCAAGGTGACGAGCCGTTGATCCCGCCGAGCGTGATCGATCAGGTCGCCGCCAACCTCGCGGCCCACACCGAGGCGCGCATGGCCACCCTGGCCGAGCCTATCGAGGATGTGCAGACCCTGTTCAACCCCAACGTGGTCAAGGTGGTCAGTGACCTCAATGGCCTGGCGTTGACCTTCAGCCGCGCGACGTTGCCCTGGGCGCGGGACGCATTCGCCCAAAGCCGTGACGTGATGCCGGAAGGCGTGCCATACCGCCGCCACATCGGCATCTATGCCTACCGCGCCGGCTTCCTCCAGGACTTCGTCGCCTGGGGCCCGTGCTGGCTGGAAAACACTGAAGCCCTGGAACAGCTGCGGGCCCTGTGGCACGGCGTGCGGATCCACGTCGCCGATGCGCTGATCGCCCCGCCGACCGGTGTCGACACCTCCGAAGACCTCGAGCGCGTTCGTCGCCTGCTGGAGGCTTGATGCGGGTCCTGTTTGTCTGCCTCGGCAACATCTGCCGCTCGCCCACCGCCGAAGGTATCCTGCGCCACAAGTTGCGTGAGGCCGGGCTGGCCGGGCAGGTGGAAGTCGCTTCCGCCGGCACCGGTGACTGGCACGTCGGCAAGGCCCCGGACAAGCGCAGCCAGGCGGCGGCCCTGAAGCGTGGCTACGACTTGTCGGCCCAGCGTGCGCAACAGGTGACCCGCGCTGATTTCGCTGCCTATGACCTGATCCTGGCGATGGACAGCAGCAACCTGCGCAACCTCAAGGCCCTGCAACCGGCCAATGGCAGGGCCGAGCTGGACCTGTTCCTGCGGCGCTACGAAGCCGAGCTCGACGATGTGCCGGACCCGTACTACGACGGCGAACAAGGCTTCGAGCAAGTGCTGGACTTGATCGAACGCGCTACTGATCGCCTGGTGATCGAATTGAAGGGGCGGTTATGACCTTGCAGGTTCGGGCGGGCGTCAGCCTCAAGCCCTTCAACAGTTTCGGTGTGGACGTCACTGCCCGGTTGTTCGCCGAAGCCCGTAGCGATGGTGATGTTCGCGAGGCGTTGGCTTATGCCACCGAACATGCCGTGCCATTGTTGGTAATCGGCGGCGGCAGCAACCTGCTGCTGACCGGCGACATCGACGCGCTGGTGCTGCGCATGGCCAGCCACGGTATTCGCCTGCTCAGCGATGACGGCGAATGCGTAGTGGTCGAAGCCGAAGCAGGGGAGCCGTGGCACCCGTTCGTCCAGCACACGCTGGCGCAGGGCTGGTCCGGGTTGGAGAACCTCAGCCTGATCCCCGGCACTGTGGGCGCGGCACCGATGCAAAACATCGGCGCCTACGGTGTGGAGATCAAGGACGTCTTCGCCGGCCTCACCGCACTGGATCGCCAGACCGGTGAACTGCGCGATTTCAGCCTTGAAGACGGTCGGTTCGCTTATCGCGACAGCCTGTTCAAACAGCAAGCGGGTCGCTGGTTGATCCTACGGGTGCGCTTCGCCCTCAGCCGCGCCGCACACTTGCATCTGGAGTACGGTCCGGTTCGCCAGCGGTTGACCGAGCAGGGCATCGAGCAGGCGACACCCACCGATGTGAGCCGGGCCATTTGCAGCATCCGCAGCGAGAAACTCCCGGACCCGGCCGTGCTGGGCAATGCCGGCAGCTTCTTCAAGAACCCGCTGGTGCCGGCCGCGCACGTAGCACACCTCAAGCTGCAATACCCTGACCTGGTGGCTTATCCACAGCCTGAAGGGCAGATGAAAATCGCTGCCGGCTGGCTGATCGAGCGCGCCGGCTGGAAGGGCTTTCGCGAAGGTGATGCCGGGGTGCACAAGTTGCAGGCGTTGGTGCTGGTCAACTACGGCAACGCCACGGGCCCGCAACTTCTGGACCTGGCCCTGCGCATCCAGAAAGACATTGCCGAGCGTTTCCAGGTCGAGCTGGAAATGGAACCCAATCGGTACTGAGCGACTTTCACGCAAGCGTCTGAAAAAACGCCCTGCACACCCTGCACACAAGCATTTGTGCAGGATTGTGCAGGGCGTTTTGCGTGATCCTGGGTTAATTTAGCTTCCTAACGATGCGACCATTGCATCCTAAAGGCCCGATGCAGACGCCTGCGTGCGCCGGCATAAGAGAGCCCGATCAGCCTGAGCCAGTCTGCGACAACCGAACCGTCAACCCGGCGGCAGATTGCTCGACCCCATAACTCGATCACTATGCGGGCGTGCCCATGATTACCCTGAAACTCAATGGAAAAGACCATCAACTGGATGTGACCGAGGACATGCCGCTGCTGTGGGCTATCCGGGATGTGGCCGGTTACAACGGCACCAAATTCGGCTGCGGCATGGGCCTGTGTGGCGCCTGCACCATCCACATCGACGGCGCCCCGGCGCGCAGTTGCATTACGCCAATCGGTTCTGTGAATGGGCAAAATGTCAGCACCATCGACGAACTTCATGTCGATCCGGTTGGGCAAATCGTCCAGAAGGCCTGGCTCGACACGGCGGTGGCCCAGTGCGGTTACTGCCAGGGCGGGCAGATCATGTCGGCGACCGCCTTGCTCAAGACCAACCCCAACCCGAGTGATGAGCAGATCGAAGAAGCCATGGTCGGCAACATCTGCCGTTGCGGCACCTACAACCGGATCAAGACCGCGATCCGCCAGGCCTCCACTCACCTGAAGGAGGCCAAGGCATGAGCCGCTTGCCCAATGATTTTGTCCTGAGCAACCTCAGCCGTCGCGGCTTCCTCAAAGGCGCGAGTGCCACCGGTGTGCTGGTGCTGGCGGCCACGTGGGGCCTGCCGGAGGCCTTTGCCGAGGAAAAGAAATTCGGTGCCGAGGGCATGCCCCATGGCGCGGTCGACGACCCGAAGGTGTACGTCAGCATTGCCGCCGATGGCAGCGTGACCGTGATCTGCAACCGTTCGGAAATGGGCCAGGGTGTGCGCACCAGCCTGAGCATGGTCGTGGCCGATGAGCTGGAGGCCGACTGGGCGCGTGTGAAGGTGCAACAGGCGCCGGCCGATGAGGCGCGCTTCGGCAACCAGGACACCGACGGCTCGCGCAGCATGCGTCATTGGTACGAGCCGATGCGCCGTTGCGGTGCCGCTGCGCGGACCATGCTGGAACTGGCCGCCGCTGCGCAGTGGAAGGTGCCAGTGAGTGAATGCCATGCCCAACTGCACAAAGTGCTGCACCAGCCTTCGGGGCGTGAACTGGGCTATGGCGAATTGGCCGCTGCTGCCAGTGCCTTGCCGGTACCGGGGCGTGACAGCCTGCGCCTCAAGTCGCCATCGGAGTTCCGCTACATCGGCAAGGAGGCGAGCCGGGCCATCGATGGCGCGGACATCGTCAATGGCCGTGCTGTGTTTGGTGCTGATGTGCATTTCGACGGCATGCTCTATGCCGTCATCGCGCGTCCGCCGGTCTATGGTGGCAAGGTCAAGAGCGTGGACAGCAGCGCGGCGCTGAAAGTACCGGGTGTGGTCAAGGTGGTGCAGATCGAAGGGCGCCCGCTGCCCTCGGAATTCCAGCCGTTGGGCGGCGTGGCGGTGGTGGCGAAGAACACCTGGGCGGCGATCAAGGGCCGCGAAGCACTGAAAATCCAATGGGACGACGGCCCGAATGCCGGTTATGACTCCATTGCCTATCGCAAGGAGTTGGAAGCGGCGGCCCTCAAGCCCGGAAAAGTCGTGCGCAGCAGCGGCGATCTCGACGACGCGCTGGCCAAGGCTGATTCGACGTTGGAAGCATCGTATTACCTGCCGCACCTGTCCCAATCACCGATGGAACCGATGGTTGCCGTTGCCCGCTTCAAGGACGGCCAATGCGAGGCCTGGGCACCGAGCCAGGCCCCGCAGGTAACCCGTGAACGTGTCGCTGAACGCCTGGGCATTCCTTTCGAGAAGGTCACGGTGAACATTACGCTGCTGGGCGGCGGTTTCGGACGCAAGTCCAAACCCGACTTTGTCGTCGAAGCGGCGGTGCTCGCCAAGGAGTTTCCTGGCCAGGCCGTACGGGTGCAGTGGACCCGCGAGGACGACATCCATCACTCGTATTTCCACACCGTGTCGGCCGAATACCTCAAGGCCGGCCTGAACCAGGACGGTATGCCGTCCGGCTGGTTGCACCGCACCGTAGCGCCGAGCATCACCGCACTGTTTGCGCCGGGCATGACCCACGAGGCGCCGTTCGAAATAGGCATGGGCGTGACCAACATGGCCTACGCCATCCCGAACCTGCGCCTGGAGAATCCCGAAGCGGTGGCCCATGCCCGGGTGGGTTGGTATCGCTCGGTGTCGAACATCCCCCATGGTTTCGCGATCCAGAGTTTCATCGACGAATTGGCCCACAAGGCCGGCCAGGATCCGCTGAAGTACCAGGTCAAATTGCTCGGGCCGGACCGTAAGATTGATCCGCGTACCTTGAGCGAAGAATGGAACTATGGCGAATCCCCCGAGCGTTATCCGATTGATACCGCGCGGATTCGCACGGTGCTGGAAACCGCTGCCAAGGCCGCCGGTTGGGGGCGGGAGCTGCCCAAGGGCCGTGGCCTGGGGTTGGCGGTGCACTACAGCTTCGTCACTTACGTGGCGGCGGTGATCGAAGTGGAGGTCAAGGACGACGGCACGGTGATCGTGCACAAGGCGGACATCGCCGTGGATTGCGGTCCGCAGATCAACCCAGAGCGCATCCGTTCCCAGTTCGAGGGCGCCTGCGTCATGGGCCTGGGCAATGCCATGGTAGGCGAAATCAGCTTCAAGGACGGCAAGGTGCAGCAGGACAATTTCCATATGTACGAAGTGGCGCGCATGTCCCTGGCGCCCAAGGAAGTGGCGGTGCATCTGGTCACGCCGCCGGGTGAGGTGCCGTTGGGCGGTGTCGGCGAGCCGGGCGTGCCGCCGATTGCGCCTGCGCTGTGCAACGCGATTTTCGCCGCCACTGGCAAGCGTATTCGTAGCCTGCCTGTGCGCTATCAGCTGCAGGGCTGGCAGCAGGCGAAGGCCTGATGGACAGCGTTGATCTGAACGTCCTGCGCAGCGTGCTCGAGTGGCGCCGCGCCGGGCAGCGGGTGGTGCTGTTCACTGTGGTCCAGACCTGGGGCACAGCGCCAAGGCCGCCGGGGGCGATGCTGGCCCTGCGCGAAGATGGCGTGGTGATTGGTTCGGTGTCGGGCGGTTGTGTCGAGGATGACCTGATCGCCCGGCTGCACGACGGTCGCATTCCGGCGGACGGTCCGCCGGTGCAACTGATCACCTATGGCGTCACCCGCGAAGAAGCGGCGCGCTTCGGCCTGCCGTGCGGCGGCACCCTGCGCCTGACCGAAGAGCGGGTGGGCGATCCACACTGGGTTGCGCAATTGCTGGAACGTTGCGAAGCCCATGAGATTGTTGCCCGTGAGCTGACGGTGACCAGCGGCAACGTGGTCCTGACCCCCGCCAGCAAGACCGACGCCCTGGTGTTCGATGGGCAGGTCCTGCGGGCCATATACGGTCCACGTTGGCGGCTGCTGCTGATCGGCGCCGGGCAACTGTCGCGCTACGTGGCGGAAATGGCCCGGTTGCTGGATTTCGAAGTGTTGATCTGCGATCCGCGCAAGGAGTTTGTCTACGGTTGGGAAGAGCAGCATGGCCGCTTCGTCTCGGGGATGCCCGACGAAGCGGTGCTGAGCATCCAGACCGACGAGCGCACCGCCATTGTGGCCTTGACCCATGACCCACGCCTGGACGACATGGCGCTGCTCACGGCCCTGGACTCCAGGGCTTTTTATGTCGGTGCCCTGGGCTCGCGAGTCAACAGCCAGAAGCGCCGGGATAACCTGGCTCAGCTAGGCTTGTCAGCAGAGGCCATTGAACGCTTGCATGGACCCATCGGCTTGCACATTGGCAGCCACACCCCGGCGGAAATCGCGTTGTCGCTGCTGGCCGAAATCGTGGCCATCAAGAATGGCGTTGAACTGCGGCAGAAAAAGTCGCTGTAAGCCGTGGGCGAGGAGGGCGTATGAGTGAGTCGATTGGCGTGATCATTCTGGCGGCCGGATCGGGCAGCCGTTTCCGCCGTATTGCAGGTCCGGACAAGGATAAATTGCTGGCTGATTGCACAGGGCGTGACGGTGCCGTGCGGTCGGTGATCGAGCAGGTGCTGGTGAATCTGCCTGCCTCCCTGGAAAAGCGCGTGCTGGTGACGAGCAGGGACCGGCCGCAAGCCATTCGCATGGCCCAGGCCTATGGCTGCGATTTCGTGGAACTGGACTCGCCCGGCCTGGGCGACAGCATTGCCGTAGGCGTCCAGGCCTGCCCGGACCTTGATGGCTGGCTGATGGTGTTGGGCGACATGCCCTTCATCCTGCCGTCGAGCATCGAACAGGTGGTGGCGGGGATCCGTGCGGACGGCATCAGCGTGCCGGTCCTTGCAGGGGAATACGGGCATCCGGTGGGATTCGGTCGTGGGTTTGGGCCGAAACTGATGGCATTGACCGGGGATCGCGGCGCTAAGGTACTGTTTGCCGGGGCGCAGGTAGTCGAAGTACCCGTGGATGACCCGGGCGTGACGTGGGATGTCGATGTGCCTGAGGCTCTAACCTTCAAATAACAGACGACGCAGAACCCTGTGGCAGCGAGCTGGCATTCAACACTGATGCAAGCTGACCCGGCGCCTTCGCGAGCAAGCCCGCTCCCACACTGGATCTTCAGCGGGCATAAAACTTGTGCCCGCCCCCAGATCCAGTGTGGGAGCGAGCTTGCTCGCGAAAGCGGTCTGACATTCACCATTGATGCAAGCTGACCCGGAGCCATCGCGAGCAAGCTCGGCTCCCACATTGGATTTTCAGTTGGCATAAGTCTTGTGCCTGGGCTCAGACCCACTGTGGATAAGTATGAAGGCATAAAAAAGCCCCGCCTGGCATGACCAGGCGGGGCTTTTTACTGGGCGGTGGAATTAGGCGTGAGGTTTAGGCTCGTGCTCTTTTTCCAGGGCTTCAGTGTGACGCGGCGCGACTTCTTCAGCGGTGTGCTGAGGTTCGTCGAATGTCGGAGTCGATTCAGTCGAGGTCTCGGCGACCGGGGCAGGGGCTGCCTCGGCGACTTCTTCCACGGCTGGAGCTGGCTCGGCAGCAGGCGCTTGAGCGGCAGCTTGTTCGGCTTCCTTCTGCAGACGCTCGGCTTCACGCTTGCGACGACGCACTTCACGCGGATCGTTCGGCGCGCGGCCATTCGCGGTCAAGGCGCTGGCAGGTTCTGGCTCTTCAACCTGGGCAGGTGCTTCGACAACCACGGGTGCCTCGACCACTGGAGCAGGCTCGACCACTTCAGGCTCGACCGCTTTCACGGGTTCTGGTGTCGGTTCTGGCTCGACAACAGGTGCCGGTGCAGCTGGCTCGGCGGTCCAGTTGAACGCAGTCTGCTCCTCGCGGGCAGGCTCTGGGGCCTTTTCCTCGGTCGGTGCTTCGAAGGCCGGCTCAGCGGCTACCACTGGCTGCTCGACGACCGGTGCAGGCTCGGCGACCACTTCAGTTTCAGCAACCTGGGCTTCACGGGCTGGGGCGACTTCCACTTCTGGCGAAGCAGTGGCTTCTACCGGGGTAGTGGCTTCGACCACAGGCGCTTCAACCGGCGCGCTTTCCACCGCCGCGGTAGCGCGTTCGGCTTGTTCGTGAGCCTGGGCTTCGGCCGGGGCACTGATTGCGCTGCTGGCAACGGCCGCAGTCACAGCCAGGCCGGCGGCCAGGTCCGCAGCGCTTGGCGCTTCGGCGTTCTCGGTTGACTCGGACTCTTCCGAACCTTCGATCACGTTGCCGTTGGCGTCGCGCTGACGCTCACGACGGTTGCTGCGACGACGCTGGCCACGGGAGCGGCGGCGTGGACGATCGCCTTCGGCGGTGTCCTGGCCGTCTTCCTGCAACTGCTCTTCGGTGCTCAGCACTTCTTCTTCGCTGGCAGCGGCGGCTGCCTGCTCGGCGCGTGGCTGGCGCTCTTCACGTGGCGGACGCGGTGCACGTTCTTCACGAGGCTGGCGGGCCGGACGCTCTTCAGCGGTGGCAGTGGCAGTGGCGGCAGCAGCAGCCGGGGCGGCATCCAGTGGCTCGCGCAGTTCGCGAACACGTTCTTCACGCTCGCCACGTGGCTTGCGATCTTCACGCGGTGCGCGCGGCTGACGTTCTTCACGCGGCGGACGTGGTGCACGTTCTTCGCGGGCTACGGCTGGCGCTTCCTCACGGGCTTCGCGCGGCTGACGCTCTTCACGCGGCTCACGTGGCGCACGTTCTTCACGCGGTGCACGTTCTTCGCGAGGCTTGCGTTCTTCGTCGCGACGACCGTTGCGGTTGCGGGTCTGCTGGCGACCGTTACGGCGTTCTTCGTTGCGGGCAGGGCGCTCGGTCGTGGCAGGCTTGGCGACGACGGCCGGGGCAGCAGGTTCTTCCTTGGTGGCGAACAGGCTGACCAGCGACTTCACCAGGCCTTTGAACAGGCTTGGCTCTGGTGCAGCGGCCGGGGCGGCAACCGGAGCGGCCACTTCGGTCGGAACCGGAGCGTTGGCGCGGGCCGGAGCGGTCTTGACCGCGGCTTCCTGGCGAACCAGGGTACGAGTGGCGGCGGCGGCCGGCTGGACTTCTTCCACTTCGGCAGCGGCAGCAGCGATTTCGTAGCTGGACTGGTTGGTGTGGGCTTCCGGGCTGTCATCGCGCAGGCGCTGCACTTCGAAGTGCGGCGTCTCGAGGTGATCGTTCGGCAGGATGACGATACGGGCACGGGTGCGCAGTTCGATCTTGGTGATCGAGTTGCGTTTTTCGTTGAGCAAGAACGCGGCCACCGGGATCGGCACCTGGGCGCGAACTTCGGCGGTGCGGTCTTTCAGGGCTTCTTCTTCGATCAGGCGCAGGATCGCCAGGGACAGCGACTCGACGTCACGGATGATGCCAGTGCCGTTGCAACGCGGGCACACGATGCCGCTGCTTTCGCCCAGGGATGGACGCAGGCGCTGACGGGACATTTCCAGCAGACCGAAGCGCGAGATGCGACCGACCTGTACGCGGGCACGGTCGGCTTCCAGGCATTCACGGACCTTTTCTTCCACGGCGCGCTGGTTCTTGGCCGGCGTCATGTCGATGAAGTCGATGACGATCAGGCCGCCGATGTCGCGCAAGCGCAACTGACGGGCAATTTCTTCGGCCGCTTCAAGGTTGGTCTGCAGGGCGGTTTCTTCGATGTCGCTGCCTTTGGTGGCGCGGGCCGAGTTGATGTCGATGGACACCAGGGCTTCGGTCGGGTCGATGACGATGGAGCCGCCGGACGGCAGTTCGACGACGCGCTGGAAGGCGGTCTCGATCTGGCTTTCGATCTGGAAACGGTTGAACAGCGGAACGCTGTCTTCGTAGAGCTTGATCTTGCTGGCGTACTGCGGCATCACCTGGCGAATGAAGGTCAGGGCTTCGTCCTGGGCTTCGACGCTGTCGATCAGCACTTCGCCGATGTCCTGGCGCAGGTAATCGCGGATGGCGCGGATGATCACGTTGCTTTCCTGGTAGATCAGGAACGGCGCGGAGCGATCCAGCGAGGCTTCTTTGATGGCGGTCCACAGTTGCAGCAGGTAGTCGAGGTCCCACTGCATTTCTTCGCTGCTGCGGCCCAGGCCGGCAGTGCGCACGATCAGGCCCATGTCAGCCGGGGCAACCAGGCCGTTCAGGGCTTCACGCAGTTCGTTGCGCTCTTCGCCTTCGATGCGGCGGGAGATGCCACCGGCGCGAGGGTTGTTCGGCATCAGGACCAGGTAACGGCCGGCCAGGCTGATGAAAGTGGTCAGGGCGGCGCCCTTGTTGCCACGTTCTTCTTTTTCGACCTGAACGATGACTTCCTGGCCTTCGCTCAGGACGTCCTTGATGTTGACGCGGCCTTCAGGGGCCTTCTTGAAGTATTCGCGGGAGATTTCTTTGAGGGGCAGGAAGCCGTGGCGCTCGGAGCCGAAATCGACAAAGGCAGCCTCAAGGCTTGGTTCGATGCGAGTAATCCGGCCTTTATAGATGTTGGCCTTCTTCTGCTCGCGTGCACCGGATTCGATATCCAGGTCGTAGAGGCGCTGGCCGTCTACCAGTGCAACACGCAACTCTTCGGGTTGAGTTGCGTTAATCAGCATTCTTTTCATGTAGTACCGTCGGTTTCCGGGCTGCCGGAAACGGCGTTCGGCACACACGACTTCTCACGGTCGGTGTCAGGTGCGTCCTGGAGATGGCAAGGCCACTCCAGTGTCCAGCGAGTTCGACCCAATGATGGCGAAGTCGCGACGGACGCGTCCTGCTTGCTGGTACTCAAGCACTCAGTCAGGAGGAGGAATCAACCGGCGTCTGTGGACGAGATGAAGCGTCTAAATATAAGCCTAGTGCTACACAGTCCGACGGTTGTACATCTCCACCCTACACGTATCCCTGATAATTCGGGTGCTGCCGCGCGCAGAATCCGCAGCGGGTTGGCATTTACCGTGAGCTCCGGAAGGGGAGGTCACGCATCATGGCTAATTTAGGCGTTGTTTCCGAAGCATTCGCTCGGGGTCGTCCGCAGCTGACTGCACTTTGTGAACTGGCCGTGAATGTGGCGCGCAAGGCGAGTCAAAACTCTGCTTTGCGGCGTATTTCAGGCCTCATGTCACCTGCGCTCGTTACACCTGAAAACTCTACCGTTACGTAGCGAAAGCCCCGTAGGACGGCCTCTCGTCCTCGTGAATTGCGTTGGTCAGGGCCGGTTTTTGACCGTTAGTCCACTGGCCAGCCACTTTTGGCGGCGTTCGCGACTATAGCAGCAATGATTAAGTGCTTCAATTCCATAAAAAATTGTTATGATCGCCGCCATGACAACTACTGCCCCTTCGACCCCTGGCGTTCAACTGCTCGAGGTCTCGCCGGAATATGCCGGCCAACGAATCGATAACTTCCTGCTGGCCCGGCTCAAAGGCGTGCCCAAGACCTTGATCTACCGCATTTTGCGCAAAGGCGAAGTGCGGGTGAACAAAGGTCGGATCAAGCCCGAGTACAAGCTCCAGGCCGGTGACATCGTGCGCGTGCCGCCGGTTCGCGTGCCCGAGCGCGATGAGCCGGTGCCCCTGGCCCAGGGTCTGCTGCAACGCCTTGAAGCCTCGATTATCTATGAAGACAAAGCCCTGATCGTGATCAACAAGCCCGCGGGCATTGCGGTTCACGGCGGCAGCGGCCTGAATTTCGGTGTGATCGAAGCCTTTCGTCAGTTGCGTCCGGACGCCAAGGAGCTGGAGCTGGTCCATCGCCTCGACCGCGACACCTCCGGCCTGCTGATGATCGCCAAGAAACGCAGCATGTTGCGCCACCTGCACGAGCAATTGCGCGGCGACGGCATCGACAAGCGCTACATGGCGCTGGTGCGTGGCCGCTGGGAAACCTCCATCAAGCAAGTCCGTGCGCCGTTGCTCAAGAGCAACCTGCGTTCCGGCGAACGCATGGTCGAAGTCAACGAGGAGGGCAAGGAGGCGCTGACGG
Source organism: Pseudomonas sp. KB_12 (assembly GCF_052114545.1). Lineage (NCBI taxonomy): Bacteria > Pseudomonadati > Pseudomonadota > Gammaproteobacteria > Pseudomonadales > Pseudomonadaceae > Pseudomonas > Pseudomonas sp. KB_12. Next base: position 29,539 of record NZ_JBFREY010000029.1, read on the forward strand.
TGTTCAAGGTGCTGCGCCGCTTCGACGACTTCGCCACCCTGATCGAGGCCAAGCCCGTGACCGGGCGTACTCACCAGATCCGTGTCCACACCTTGCATGCCGGGCATTGCATTGCCGGCGACAGCAAATACGGCGATGACGATTTCACCAAGGAAATCCGCGATCTGGGCGGTAAGCGCCTGTTTCTCCATGCTTACATGCTGACTGTGCCACTGCCCGATGGTGGCGAGCTGAAATTGCAGGCCCCGGTGGATGACATGTGGGCCAAGACCGTGGAGCGGTTGAGTGCATCCTGACTACAAACTGCTGATTTTCGATTGGGACGGCACTCTGGCCAACTCCATTGGTCGGATCGTGGAGGCGATGCATGTCGCCTCGGACCGCATGGCGTTTGCCCGGTGCGACGACTTGGCAGTGAAGGGCATCATCGGTCTCGGGTTGCCAGAAGCCATTCGCAGCCTGTATCCGGAAATTGACGACAATGAGCTGGTGGTTTTTCGCCAGCATTACGCTGATCACTACATCGCACTGGACGCCGAGCCTTCACCGTTGTTCGATGGCGTGGCGGGTACGCTGGAGGCTCTGCGTACCGAGGGCTATCACCTGGCTGTCGCGACCGGCAAGGCTCGTCGCGGGCTGGATCGAGTGCTCAAGTCCCATGGTTGGGAGGATTATTTCGATATCACCCGTGCTGCGGACGAAACCGCCAGCAAGCCGCACCCGTTGATGCTCGAGCAGATCCTGGCGCACTGCAACGTGCGACCGGAGCAGGCGCTGATGGTGGGGGATTCGTCATTCGACCTGCAGATGGCGCACAACGCCGGCATGGGGTCGGTGGCGGTCAGCTACGGCGCTCAACCGATCGAGGCGCTACGGGCATTCGAGCCGCGACTGGCCATTGATCATTTTCCTGAGTTGCACGCCTGGCTGAGCCAGCGGGCTCTTTAAGTTTTGCTGGGGATTCGCGCATGACCGATGAATGGAAAGCACCTGTCAAGGCGAGCGCCGAGAGCGGGGATGACAAAAGCTGGAAGCTGTTGGAGAAAACCTTGCTCGCCAGCGTGCAGGAACAGCGTCGCTCCCGTCGCTGGGGTATTTTCTTCAAGTTGCTGACCTTTACTTATCTCTTTGTTGCGTTGGCGTTGTTCACGCCGCTGATGGACATGGAGAAAAGCGCTGTCGCCGGCTCGGCGTACACCGCCTTGATCAATATCGAGGGCATGATCGCCGACAAAGAGCCTGCCAGCGCCGACAACATTGTCGGTAGCCTGCGGGCTGCTTTCGAGGACTCGAAGGTCAAGGGCGTGGTGCTGCGCATCAACAGTCCCGGTGGTAGCCCGGTGCAATCGGGATACGTTTACGACGAGATCGTGCGGTTGCGCGCATTGCACCCGGATATCAAGGTGTATGCGGTCATTTCCGATCTCGGTGCTTCCGGTGCCTATTACATTGCCAGTGCGGCGGACCAGATCTATGCCGACAAGGCCAGCCTGGTGGGTTCCATTGGTGTGACAGCGGCCGGCTATGGCTTTGTCGGGACCATGGAGAAGCTGGGCGTGGAGCGTCGGGTGTATACCTCCGGCGAGCATAAATCCTTCCTTGATCCGTTCCAGCCGCAAAAGCCTGAAGAAACCGCTTTTTGGCAGAGCGTGCTCGACACCACTCACAAGCAATTCATTGCCAGCGTCAAGAAAGGTCGGGGCGAGCGCCTGAAGGACAAGGAGCATCCTGAGTTGTTCTCCGGGCTGGTCTGGTCGGGGGAGCAGGCGTTGCCGCTGGGCCTGATCGACGGCTTGGGCAGTGCCAGTTCGGTGGCGCGGGATGTGATTGGTCAGAAGGATCTGGTGGACTTCACGATCGAAGAGTCGCCGTTCGATCGCTTCTCGAAAAAGCTGGGGGCAAGCATCGCCGAGCATCTGGCGATGTGGGTGGGCTTCCAGGGGCCTGCGTTGCGCTGATCGTATTGGGAGCTTCAATGCAGGGGGCGGCTGGTGCTGGCCCTTGTGGCGAGGGAGCTTGCTCCCGCTGGGCTGCGAAGCGGCCCCAAATTTTTGCGGTCGCTGCGCAACCGAGCGGGAGCAAGCTCCCTCGCCACGGATGATTCTCAGGTCAGGGAATCTGCACGCCCTCGGCCAGCAACATATCCACAAGACGAATCAGCGGCAGGCCGATCAGGCTGGTGGCGTCTGGCCCTTCGGTGCTCTGGAACAGGCTCACGCCAAGTCCTTCGGCCTTGAAGCTGCCGGCGCAGTCGTAAGGCTGCTCGGCCCGCAGGTAGCGTTCGACGCGCTCTGGGTCCAGGGTGCGCATGGTGACGGTAAACGGAATGCAGTCGACCTGACAGGCGCCGGTCTGGCTGTTGAGCAGTGCCAGGCCGGTCAGGAACGTGACCTTGGTACCGCTGGCAGCCAGCAGTTGCTCGCGAGCGTTCTCGAAGGTGTGAGGCTTGCCCAGGATGCGTTCGCCGAGCACGGCGACCTGGTCTGAACCGATGATCAGGTGTGCCGGGTGGCTGTCGGCCAGTGCCAGGGCTTTTTCCCGGGCCAGGCGCTTGACCAGTTCAAGGGCGAGCTCGCCGGGGCGATGGCTTTCGTCGATGTCGGGTGAGCAGCAGACGAACGGCAGTCCCAGGCGGGCAAGCAATTCCCGGCGATAGACCGAGCTTGAGGCAAGTAATAAAGGCAGCATGGGCGGCTCCAAAAGGCAGGTGCGAATTCTAGCGAGGCGCGCAAGTGACGGACAGGGCTGAATTTCCTTTGACATGGCCGGGGGCATCCCTATAATGCTGCGCCTATGTTGAATGACCCGATTCCACCTCACGTTGACCCGCGCAAATTGGCTGACCGTGGCACCACCCTTCAAGGTGAACTGCTGCTGGCCAATTTGAAGAGACTCTGCGACCCGCTTTCCGACGATGTCGGTACGGTCCAGGCCAAATTCGTTTTTGAACGAGATGAACGTAAATCTGTGGTAATCCACAGTTTTATCGACACTGAAGTCAAAATGGTTTGCCAGCGTTGTCTTGAGCTGGTCACCCTGCCGATCCACAGCGAATGCAGTTACGCCGTGGTGAAGGAGGGTGCGAATACCCAGTCGTTGCCGAAAGGTTATGACGTGCTGGAACTGGGCGAAGATCCATTGGATCTGCAGTCACTGATCGAGGAGGAGCTTCTGCTCGCCTTGCCCATTGTGCCTGCTCATCATCCGGAAGAATGCCAGCAGCCGGCGGGAGCAGATGAGCCCGAACCGAGCGAGGACGAGGTAACGCGGTCCAACCCGTTCAGTGTATTGGCGCAGTTAAAGCGTGACCCAAACGTTTAGGAGTTAATCAATTATGGCTGTTCAGCAGAACAAAAAATCCCGCTCTGCCCGTGACATGCGCCGTTCGCACGACGCTCTCGAGGCTAGCACCCTGTCCGTAGAAAAAACCACTGGTGAAGTTCACCTGCGTCACCACGTATCGCCAGAAGGCGTATACCGTGGCCGTAAAGTGATCGACAAGGGCGCTGACGAGTAATCACTTGTCCGCTCAAGTCATCGCGATTGACGCAATGGGCGGGGACTTCGGTCCCCGCAGCATTGTTCAGGCCAGCCTTGCTTGTCTGAATGCTACGCCCTCGCTGCACCTGACCCTCGTCGGTCAACCCTCCCTCCTGGAAGAAATGCTCAGCGGCCAATCGGCTGTCGATCGCGCGCGCCTGACGATTGCTCCGGCGTCCGAAATCATCACCATGGACGAAAAGCCGGCCCAGGCCCTGCGCGGCAAACCTGACGCCTCGATGCGGGTAGCCCTTGAGCTGCTGCGCGATGGCAAGGTCCAGGCATGCGTCAGCGCTGGCAATACCGGTGCGCTGATGGCGCTGTCGCGCTACGTACTCAAGACCTTGCCGGGTATCGACCGGCCCGCGATGGTGGCGGCGATCCCGACCCAGCGTGGGTTTTGCCAGTTGCTCGACCTGGGGGCCAACGTCGATTGCAGTGCCGAGCATTTGCTGCAATTTGCGGTGATGGGCTCGGTCGCGGCAGAAACCCTGGGCATCGTGCGTCCTCGTGTGGCGTTGTTGAACATCGGCACTGAAGACATCAAGGGCAACCAGCAGGTCAAGCTGGCGGCCACGCTGCTGCAGGGCGCGCGCGGCATCAACTACATCGGCTTCGTCGAAGGCGATGGCTTGTACCGTGGCGAGGCCGATGTGGTGGTGTGCGATGGCTTCGTTGGCAATATCCTGCTCAAGTCCAGCGAAGGCCTGGCGACCATGATCGGCCAGCGCATCGAGGCCTTGTTCAAGCAAAGCTTCGCCTCGCGGGCAGTCGGCGCACTGGCGCTGCCATTGATGCGTCGGTTGCAGGCCGACCTGGCACCGGCGCGGCACAACGGTGCGAGTTTCCTCGGGTTGCAGGGGATCGTGATCAAGAGCCACGGTTCGGCGGGCGTGCAGGGTTTCCAGAGCGCGATCAACCGGGCGGTGATCGAGATCCAGGAAAACCTGCCGGAGCGCCTGCACGGTCGCCTCGAGGATTTGTTAACTTAGGCGTTTTCGTCCGACAATGCTTAAATGTGACCGGTCGGTTCAAGCCGCCATCCAACTTTCAGTTTGCTAACGCCCCCAGGGGCGTCAATTTTTGACGACAAGATCATTAGGGGCTTTGTTTTCATGTCTGCTTCCCTCGCATTCGTCTTTCCAGGACAGGGCTCGCAGTCCCTCGGCATGCTGGCCGAGTTGGGCGCGCAATACCCGCTGATCCTCGAAACATTCAAAGAAGCTTCCGATGCGCTCGGCTATGACCTCTGGGCGCTGACCCAGCAAGGGCCGGAAGAGCGCCTCAATCAAACCGATAAAACCCAACCAGCCATCCTGACCGCCTCGATCGCATTGTGGCGCCTGTGGCTGGCTGAAGGCGGCGCGCGTCCGGCATTCGTCGCCGGTCACAGCCTGGGCGAATACAGCGCCCTTGTAGCCGCTGGCAGCCTGAGCCTGGGCGACGCGGTGAAACTGGTGGAGCGTCGTGGCCAGTTGATGCAGGAAGCGGTTCCGGCCGGGCAGGGCGGCATGGCCGCGATCCTCGGCCTGGAAGACGCCGATGTGCTGGCCGCCTGTGCCGAAGCGGCGCAAGGCGATGTGGTCAGTGCGGTGAACTTCAACTCCCCGGGCCAAGTGGTCATCGCCGGCGCCAAGGCTGCTGTCGAGCGCGCCATCGAGGGCTGCAAGGCCCGTGGTGCCAAGCGCGCCATGCCACTGCCGGTCAGCGTGCCGTCGCACTGCGAGCTGATGCGTCCGGCTGCCGAGCGCTTTGCCGAATCCATTGCCGCCATCGACTGGAAGGCCCCGCAGATCCCTGTGGTGCAGAACGTCAGCGCCAACGTGGCGCCGGATCTCGAGACCCTCAAGCGTGATCTGCTGGAGCAACTCTACAAGCCGGTTCGCTGGGTCGAATCGGTGCAGGCCCTGGCGGCCAAGGGCGCGACCGAGCTGGTCGAATGCGGCCCTGGCAAAGTGCTGGCAGGCCTGAACAAACGCTGCGCCGAAGGCGTGTCGACTTCCAACCTCAACACCCCAGACGCCTTCGCTGCCGCCCGTGCAGCGCAGGCCTGAACAGGAGAAGCTTGCATGAGTCTGCAAGGTAAAGTTGCACTGGTGACCGGTGCAAGCCGCGGCATCGGCCAGGCCATCGCCCTGGAACTGGGTCGTCAAGGCGCCATCGTTATCGGCACCGCGACTTCCGCTTCGGGCGCCGAGCGTATCGCTGCGACCCTGAAGGAAAACGGCATCCAAGGCACCGGTCTTGAGCTGAACGTCACCAGCGACGAATCCGTTGCGGCGGTGCTGGCAAGCATTCAGGAGCAGTTCGGTGCGCCGGCGATCCTGGTCAATAATGCCGGTATCACCCGCGATAACCTGATGATGCGCATGAAAGATGACGAATGGTTCGACGTCGTCGACACCAACCTGAACAGTCTGTACCGGCTGTCCAAGGGCGTTTTGCGTGGCATGACCAAGGCTCGCTGGGGTCGAATTATCAGTATCGGTTCGGTTGTGGGTGCCATGGGCAACGCAGGCCAAGTAAACTATGCTGCGGCGAAGGCCGGTCTGGAAGGTTTCAGCCGTGCGCTGGCGCGTGAAGTGGGTTCGCGCTCGATTACGGTAAACTCGGTTGCACCGGGTTTCATCGACACCGACATGACCCGTGAACTGCCAGAAGCACAGCGTGAAGCCTTGTTGACGCAGATTCCCCTGGGTCGTCTGGGGCAAGCTCAAGAAATCGCGTCCGTGGTCGCTTTTCTTGCGTCGGACGGTGCGGCATACGTGACCGGGGCTACAATCCCGGTAAACGGCGGGATGTACATGAGTTAAATGTGACGGATTGCTTCAAAAAAATGTCATACGAGCTGTCTAAAATCCGTTATAAAGCTGCAATCAATTTATAGACGGCGGGCCGCAGGGTTTGAGGAGTGAAGCTTTCGGTTGAAAAACCGAAAAGTTCTTCTATACACTTACCCACCGGCCAGCTGCCTGAATTTGTCCATTAGGAGTGAAAACAAGGTATGAGCACCATCGAAGAGCGCGTCAAGAAAATCGTTGCCGAGCAACTGGGCGTTAAAGAAGAAGAAGTTGTGAACACCGCTTCCTTCGTTGAAGACCTGGGTGCCGACTCCCTTGACACTGTTGAGCTGGTGATGGCTCTGGAAGAGGAATTCGAGACCGAGATTCCTGACGAAGAAGCTGAGAAGATCACTACTGTACAAGCTGCTATCGACTACGTTACCAGCCACCAGGCGTAATCGTTTTTAGTCGTCGCTAGCTGTCATGGAAAAACCGCACTGCCATCACGGCGTGCGGTTTTTTCTTTAGGCCTGATGCAAAGTCGTCATTAGAAAAAGGAGAGTGCTGTGTCGCGTAGACGCGTCGTAGTCACCGGTATGGGTATGTTGTCGCCACTGGGCACGGATGTGCCGAGCAGTTGGCAGGGCATTCTGGCTGGCCGCAGTGGCATTGGTCTGATCGAACACACCGACCTTTCTGCCTATTCCACCCGTTTTGGCGGCTCGGTAAAGGGCTTCAATGTCGAGGAATACCTGTCGGTCAAGGAAGCTCGCAAGCTTGACCTGTTCATTCAATACGGCTTGGCAGCCGGTTTCCAGGCAGTGCGCAACGCCGGGCTGGAAGTCACCGACGCCAACCGTGAACGCATCGGCGTGGCCATGGGTTCGGGTATTGGCGGCTTGACCAATATCGAAGAAACCAGCCGCACGCTGCACGAATCGGGGCCGCGACGGATTTCTCCGTTCTTCGTGCCGGGCTCGATCATCAACATGATTTCCGGTTTCCTGTCCATCCACCTGGGTGCCCAGGGACCTAACTACGCCATTGCCACGGCGTGCACCACCGGTACCCACTGCATCGGCATGGCCGCGCGCAACATCATGTACGACGAAGCCGACGTGATGATTGCCGGTGGCGCCGAGATGGCGGCTTGCGGCCTGGGCATGGGTGGCTTTGGTGCTTCCCGTGCGCTGTCGACCCGCAACGACGAGCCCGCCCGCGCGAGCCGGCCGTGGGACAAGGGTCGCGATGGCTTCGTGCTGTCCGACGGTGCCGGTGCGCTGGTGCTCGAGGAGCTGGAGCACGCCAAGGCGCGCGGCGCGACCATCTATGCCGAGCTGATCGGCTTTGGCACCAGTGGCGATGCGTACCACATGACGTCGCCACCGGCCGATGGCGCCGGTGCTGCCCGTTGCATCGCCAACGCCCTGCGTGATGCAAAGCTCAACGGCGAGCAGGTGCAGTACATCAACGCCCACGGCACTTCGACCCCGGCCGGCGACCTGGCCGAAGCCCAGGCGATCAAGACCGTGTTCGGCGAACACGCCTACAAGCTGGCGATCAGCTCGACCAAGTCCATGACCGGTCACCTGCTGGGTGCGGCTGGAGCGGTGGAAGCGATCTTCAGCGTCCTGGCGATCAACAGCCAGACAGCGCCGCCGACCATCAACCTCGATGAGCCGGACGAAGGCTGCGACCTGGACTTCGTGCCGCACACTGCCCGCAGCATGGACATCGATGTGGTGCTGTCCAACTCCTTCGGCTTTGGCGGGACCAACGGTTCGCTGGTGTTCCGCCGGTTCGCTGGTTGATGGAAAGCTGGGTCGACGGTCAGCCGGCCGACGTCCTGTCGCTGAAAGATCGCGGCCTGGCTTACGGCGATGGGTTGTTCGAGACCCTCGCCGTGCACGATGGCGCGCCAGTGTTGCTGGAGCGTCACCTGCAACGCCTGGAAACCGGTTGCCAGCGGTTGGCGCTCAACGTCGACATGAGCGCGTTGAGCACCGAGTTGAATGCCTATGCCCGCTGCCTGGGCGCCGGCGTGCTGAAGCTGATCGTGACCCGTGGTGACAGTCTGCGCGGTTATGCCGCAGATCCCTCGACCCCGGCCCGACGCATCTTGCAAGGGAGCCCACCCGCCGCTTATCCCGCCGCCCATGCCGAACAAGGCGTTCTGCTGTTTCCCTGCAGCGTGCGGTTGTCCGAGCAGCCCTTGCTCGCCGGCCTCAAGCACCTCAATCGCCTGGAACAAGTGCTGGCCCGTGCCGAATGGAACGATGGGCAGTACGCCGAAGGCTTGATGCTGGATACGTCCGGACGTGTGATCGAAGGTGTGTTCAGCAACCTGTTCCTGGTGCGCGATGGCGTGTTGTTCACGGCGGACCTGAGCCGTTGCGGCGTGGCCGGCGTGATGCGTGCAGAATTATTGTTTCAAGCCAAGTCCCTGGGCATCGCCACGCAAATCACGGACATCAGTCTCGAACAGCTGCACCAGGCTGATGAAGTCTTCGTCTGCAACAGCGTTTATGGCGTGTGGCCGGTACGCGGATGCAGTTCGGCGCGCTGGTCGGTTGGCCCGCTCACCCGTAAACTGCAAACCCTTGCCCGTGCGCTATTGGATGTTTGATTCGTGAGACGTAAATTCTTGCTGCTGCTGGAGACCGGACTGGTTCTGGCAGGGCTGTTGTTGGGCGCTTCGGCCTGGAAGATTCATTCGGCGCTGCAACAGCCGCTGAACATCACCCAGGAAGAATTGCTGGACGTGCCCAACGGGACCACCCCGACCGGAACCCTCAAGCGCCTCGAAGCCGATGGCCTGATCAAGGACGCCTTCTGGCTGCGGATCTATTGGCGCTTCAATCTTGCCGACCAGCCACTGCATTCCGGTGAATATCGGATGGTGCCGGGCATGACCATGGAGGGCCTGATCGGCGTCTGGAAACGCGGCGAAGTGGTGCAGTACAGCGTGACGCTGGTGGAGGGCTGGAATTTCCGTCAGGTGCGCGCCGCGCTGACCAAGGATGAAAAGCTCCAGCAGACCCTCACCGGCTTGAGCGACGCCCAGGTCATGGACCGTCTTGGTCACTCCGGGATATTTCCCGAAGGCCGGTTTTTCCCTGACACCTATCGCTTCGTGCGCGGCACCTCGGATGTCGACCTGCTGCAAAAAGCCTACGACCGCTTGGAAGACGTGCTCGCCAAGGAGTGGGCACTGCGTGCCGCCGATGTGCCTTACACCCAGCCGTATCAAGCGTTGATCATGGCGTCGTTGGTGGAGAAGGAAACCGGCGTACCCCAGGAACGCGGGCAGATTGCCGGCGTCTTTGTGCGGCGCATGCGCCTGGGCATGCTGCTGCAGACCGATCCCACGGTGATCTATGGCCTGGGCGAGCGCTACACCGGCAAACTCACCCGCGCCCATCTGAAAGAAGAAAACCCCTATAACACCTACCTGATCCCGGGCTTGCCGCCGACGCCGATTGCGATGGTGGGGCGCGAAGCGATTCATGCGGCATTGAACCCGGCGTCGGGCAATGGCCTTTACTTCGTCGCGCGCGGTGATGGTAGCCACGTGTTTTCCGATGACCTGGAGTCGCACAACAACGCGGTGCGCGAATTCCAACTCAAGCGCCGTGCCGATTACCGCTCCAGTCCGGCCCCGGCAACACCGGACGAGCAGGCACCCATTCCCGCGGCATCACCCGACACGGCGCCGGAAGCCGTGCCCCAGGTGCCGCCCCAAGTGCCTGCTCCCGAACCGGATGCCAGCGAGCCGCCGAGCCCGCAATGACTTTGATTAAGGATCGCCTGTGACTGGCTTGTTTATAACGCTGGAAGGCCCGGAAGGCGCCGGCAAGAGCACTAACCGCGAATACCTGGCCGAACGCCTGCGGGCTGCCGGCATCGAGGTGGTGTTGACCCGCGAGCCGGGCGGTACGCCGCTGGCCGAGCGAATTCGCGAGGTGCTGCTGGCTCCCATTGAAGAGGTCATGAACCCCGACACCGAGCTGTTGCTGGTGTTCGCGGCCAGGGCGCAGCATCTGGCCGAGGTGATTCGCCCGGCGCTGGCCCGTGGCGCCGTTGTGCTCTGCGATCGCTTTACCGATTCGACCTATGCCTACCAGGGCGGCGGCCGGGGCTTGTCCGTGGAGCGCATCGCCGCGTTGGAAACCTTCGTCCAGGGTGACCTGCGACCAGACCTGACCCTGGTGTTCGACCTGCCGGTGGAAATCGGCCTGGCCCGCGCCAGTGCCCGTGGTCGCCTGGATCGTTTCGAGCTTGAGGGCCAGGCTTTCTTCAATGCCGTGCGCAGTGCCTTCCTGAGTCGCGCCAAGGCCGATCCGGCACGTTACCTGCTGATCGATGCCGCGCAACCGCTGACCCAGGTCCAGCAGTCCCTGGACGGCTTGCTGCCGCGTTTGCTGGAGCGTGTCCGTGGCTGAAGCCTATCCCTGGCAAGACAGCCTCTGGCAGCAACTGGCCGGTCGTGCCCAGCATGCCCATGCCTATCTGTTGCACGGCCCGGCCGGCATCGGCAAGCGGGCACTGGCCGAGCGCCTGATGGCCAGCCTGCTGTGCCAGCGCCCGGGTGTCTCGAATGCCTGCGGCGAGTGCAAGTCCTGCCTGCTGCTCAAGGCGGGCAGCCATCCCGATAATTACGTGCTGGAACCGGAAGAAGCGGACAAGGCGATCAAGGTCGACCAGGTTCGGGACTTGGTCAGCTTCGTGGTCCAGACCTCGCAGATGGGCGGGCGCAAGGTGGTGCTGATCGAACCCGTCGAATCGATGAACATCAACGCTGCCAACGCCTTGCTTAAAAGTCTCGAAGAACCTTCTGGCGACACCGTGCTGTTGCTGGTCAGCCACCAGCCGAGTCGCTTGCTGCCGACCATCAAGAGTCGCTGCGTGCAACAGGCCTGCCCGCTGCCGAGCGAGGCGATGAGCTTGCAGTGGCTGGCCCAGGCCTTGCCCGACAGCAGCGACGAAGAGCGTGTCGAGCTGCTGACCCTGGCGGCCGGCTCGCCCCTGGCGGCTGTCAGCCTTCAGGCCCAGGGCGTGCGGGAGCAGCGAGCTTTGGTGGTGGACGGGGTCAAGAAACTGCTCAAGCAGCAGCAATCCCCCACGCAACTGGCCGAGGGTTGGAACGCGATCCCGTTGCTCTTGCTGTTTGACTGGTTCTGCGACTGGTCGAGCCTGATCCTGCGTTACCAATTGACCGAGGACGAGACAGGCTTGGGGTTGGCGGACATGCGCAAGGTGATCCAGTACCTGGCGCAAAAAAGCAGCCAGGATAAAATCTTGAACATTCAGGACTGGATTCTTGCCCAACGTCAGAAGGTGCTGGGCAAAGCGAACCTCAACCGGGTGCTGTTGCTCGAGGCGCTGTTGGTGCAGTGGGCGAGTTTGCCTGGTCGAAACTGACAGGTACCGCCTAAACTCAGCTCAATCGCAGCGGAGATCAGCATGAACGAACCTGTCAGTCCCGGGCCACGCAACGGCATCCTGTCCCTGACCATCAAGGACAAGTCGGTGCTCTACGCCGCCTACATGCCCTTCATCAAGAACGGCGGCCTGTTCATTCCGACCAACAAGAATTATCGCTTGGGTGATGAAGTGTTCATGCTCTTGAGCCTGATGGATGAGTCGGAAAAGATCCCGGTCGCCGGCAAGGTGATCTGGATAACCCCCAAAGGCGCCCAGGGCAACAGGGCCGCCGGCGTCGGCGTGCAATTCAGCGACGGCGACAATTCCGCCCGCAATCAGATCGAAACCCACTTGGCCGGCTCCCTGAAGTCCGACCGTTCCACTCATACGATGTAGCCCGGCCTTTTATGCTTGTAGATTCCCATTGTCACCTTGACCGTCTCGACCTCGCTGCCCATGGCGGCTCCCTGGATGCTGCGTTGGACGCGGCTCGTGAGCGGGGTGTCGGTCATTTCCTGTGTATCGGCGTCAGCGTCGACAACGCCGCCGACGTCAAGGCCCTGGCCGAACGTTATGCCGATGTCGATTGCTCGGTCGGTGTCCACCCGCTGGATGTCCAGCCCGACGCTGCGCCGGCGCTCGATTGGCTGTTGCGTGAGCTGGACCATCCACGGGTAGTCGCCATCGGCGAAACCGGCCTGGACTATCACTACGAACCGGAAGCCGCCGACGTGCAGCAGGCGTCGTTCCGGCTGCACCTGGAGGCCGCCCGGCAAACCGGCAAGCCGGTGATCATCCACACCCGTGGCGCCCGGGCCGACACCCTGGCCTTGCTGCGTGACGCCGCGCTGCCCCAGGCCGGGGTGCTGCATTGCTTCACCGAAGACTGGGACATGGCCAAGGCCGCCCTGGACATGGGCTATTACATTTCCTTGTCCGGGATTGTCACGTTCCGCAATGCCGATGCATTACGCGACGTAGCCAGCAAGGTGCCGGCTGATCGGCTGTTGGTGGAGACCGACTCGCCTTACCTGGCGCCCATTCCCTATCGTGGCAAGCCAAACCTTCCGCAATACGTACGGGAAGTGGCAGAGTTCCTGGCGATGCTGCGCGGTGAGTCCTACGAACGGTTTGCCGAGCAGACGACGGAAAATTTTAAGCAATTATTTCCGCTGGCTCACGTGCGTGCGGCGCAAGCCTGAATTCCATGCAAAAAAAACCCGGGTTCTGGGGGGTGAATCCGGGTTAAGACCATTAGGAGTAAAACAAAGGTACGCGGTCCGTTGGTACCTTCATCAGCGCGTCACTTGGGGGAGATGTCGCGCTGACAGTTCAAGTATTGATCAGTATGCCAACCCGTCCAGTCTGGCCGGGGCGGTTTTTAAACAAATTTGGAATACGCTCGCTTCGGATAAGTTCTCACTGTCGTCAAAGCTCGCAGGCGCGGTGCATTGGCGTGGGAAACGGCGAGCCGGGTGTGTACGGTTTTGTGAAGAACAGTGGCCGAGAACGGATGATCCGTGCATTTTTGCGTAAGTTAGGCATAATACCCGGCTTCGAATTTTGACCCTTCAGACCTTTTTCTTATGCACAAAGAACCCCGTAAGGTCCGTGAGTTTCGCCGCCGCGAGCAGGAAATTCTCGACACCGCGCTCAAGTTGTTCCTCGACCAGGGTGAAGACAGTGTCACCGTCGAGATGATTGCGGATGCCGTGGGTATCGGCAAAGGCACGATTTATAAACATTTCAAATCCAAGGCGGAGATCTACCTGCGCCTGATGCTCGACTACGAGCGCGATTTGAACGAGCTGCTGCACTCGGCCGATGTGGACAAGGACAAGGAGGCCCTGTCCCGGGCCTACTTCGAGTTCCGCATGCGCGACCCGCAGCGCTACCGCTTGTTCGATCGCCTGGAAGAGAAGGTGGTCAAGGGCAACCAGGTGCCGGAGATGGTCGAGGAGCTGCACAAGATCCGCGCCTCGAACTTCGAACGCCTGACCCTGCTGATCAAGGGCCGGATCAGCGAAGGCAAGCTCGAAGACGTGCCGCCTTATTTCCATTACTGCGCTGCCTGGGCGCTGGTGCACGGCGCTGTGGCGCTGTATCACTCGCCGTTCTGGAGCAACGTGCTGGAAGACCAGGAAGGTTTCTTCCAGTTCCTGATGGACATCGGCGTGCGCATGGGCAACAAGCGCAAGCGCGATACTGACGTCCCGAGCAGCTAAGGCCGCACAGGCCAAGACATTCAGCTGTCTTATTGCGCCATGTCCGCTTACATGGCGCAGTGTCCCAGTAATATACTCGGGCTTGGGTCTTGCGAAATCTTGATTTCTAGGTCAATTTTCGTGAGTCCGATTTTTCTCGTGCCGGAGTGATCCATGATCGTTGACCGTCAAGGCAGGCGTTTCCGTAATCTGCGGATAAGCCTGACCTCAGCCTGCAATTACGCCTGTACCTATTGCGTGCCTGACGGCAAGCGGTTGGTGGCTGCGCAGGATGAGCTGTCGGCCGAGGCCATGGCGCGTGGCGTGGCCTATTTGATCGAGGCCGCCGGCATCGAGCGGCTGCGCATCACTGGCGGCGAACCGTTGGTCAGCCCCAAGCTCGAGCGTTTCATGATGGCGGTGGGGCAGATGGGCCTGGAGGACATCAGCCTGACGACCAATGGCCAGTTGCTGGCGAAAAAACTGCCCTTGCTGGTAGACGCCGGTATCCGTCGCATCAACGTTTCCCTCGACACCCTGGACCCTGCCGCGTTTCGCAGTATTGCCCGTGGCGGCGACCTGGCGACTGTGCTCGACGGCATGGAACAGGCCCGGGCTGCCGGGATGAAGATCAAGGTCAACATGGTGCCGTTGCGCGGGCAGAATCTGGACCAGGTGATGCCTTTGCTCGAATACTGCCTGGAACGTGGCTATGAGTTGCGTTTCATCGAGTTGATGCGCATGGGACACCTGGCCAGCGACTCCAACGCCTTCCTGCAACAATTCGTCAGCCTCCAGCAACTGCTCAGCCTGATCGGCGATCAGTACGAATACCTGCAAGCCGATGCGCCGGTAGATGCTACCGCGGTGCGCTATGAGATACCGGGGCTGGGGCACTTTGGCGTGATCGCCAACGAAAGCGTGCCTTTCTGCCGTACCTGCTCACGGTTGCGGTTGTCTTCCACGGGTTGGCTGCATGGCTGCCTGTCGTCGAGTAACCGTCACTTCGTCGGCGATCTGCTGGACAAGCCCCGCCACCAGGCCTTGCCGGCGCTTCAGCGCTTGTTGGTCAAGGCGTTGGGGGACAAGCAGGAAGTGGCATTCTCCGGCGGGGCGACCATCATGAAAATCATCGGCGGCTGACCGACTCGACCAGGTGCACTCTGCTGCAGGAGCTGCAGGAGCTGTAGGAGCTGTAGGAGCTGTCGAGTGCAACGAGGCTGCGATCTTTACCCAAACCATTGAGTCGTGAGTGAACGCCCAGTAGATCAAGATCAAAAGATCGCAGCCTTCGGCAGCTCCTACGGGTTACTGCGCACCTTCATCCTGCAAGCTGGCGCAAAAGCTGCATCCCACGACCATTCGCCGGTTTTCCGACACCGGTTCTTTGGAGGGTAGGATGCGTAGCCTGGTTTTGCTGCTGGCCATTTTGGCGCTTGGTGGCTGCATGAATGTCAGCGACATGGGAGAGGGCGTTCGTTATCACATGAGCGACGCCGGCCTGCTGGACCATAGCGACAGCCGTCGTGTGAACAACCTGCGTATTCAGCCCGACTCGTTCATCTACATCGCCCAGGGCTCCTTCGCTCCGCCAGGCAGTGCTTATCCGCGTCCCAACGTCGTGGCCGAGGAAGCCTTCAATGGCTTCATCGAATATTTCCCCATGGTCCGTCGCGCCCGCGTTCCCGAAGGCCTCGACCAGGCCATGGGCGAGGCCCGTTCCGCCGGCGCTCATTATTTGCTGTACACCCGCTTCGCCAAGGCTGACAACCGCATCGGCAACACTGACGAATGGCAGGATGAAGAAGCCTTGGATCGCTTGGGTGTCGATACCAGCGTGATTCAAATCATGTTGATCGAGACCAGCACCCAGTATTTGATTGATACTGCACGGATCAAGAGTCGTGGCGGTTTACTGACGTTGCACGACAAGCAGCCACAAGACCTCATCGCCACGCCTTTGCGTGAATATGCCCGTAGCCTGCTGGGGATGAGCGACGAATAAATAATCAGGAGTCACCATGAGCGGACCGCAAAAAGCCAATGACTTGCTGGGGCAGATCCCCAAGACCAAAGGCCTGCCGCCGGTCCACTTGTGGAATCCCGACTTCTGCGGCGACATCGACATGCGCATCGCCCGGGACGGCACCTGGTACTACCTGGGTACGCCCATCGGGCGGAAGCCGATGGTCAAGCTGTTCTCCACCATCATCCGCCGCGACGGCGATGATTACTTCCTGATTACCCCTGTGGAAAAAGTCGGCATCAAGGTCGATGACGCGCCGTTCGTGGCCGTGACCCTTGAGGTCGAAGGGCAGGGGGAAGGGCAATTGTTGCGCTTCACCACCAATGTCGAGGAAACCACCGAGGCCGGTACCGAGCATCCGCTGCGGGTGGTGATCGATCCCCAGACCCAGGAACCTGCGCCCTACGTGCATGTGCGCAGCAATCTCGAAGCGCTGATCCATCGCAATGTCTTCTACCAACTGGTGGAGCTGGCGGTCAGCCGCGAGATCGACGGGCAGCGCTGGTTGGGCGTGTGGAGCAGCGGCGAATTTTTCCCGATAGGCCTGGAACCATAACCCCTGTGGGAGCGAGCCTGCTCGCGATGACGCCGGCACATCCAACATCTCCTTAACTGACCCACCGCTATCGCGAGCAAGCTCGCTCCCACAGGGGTATGCAAAATTCAAATTGACACTCAATCGTATGATGATTAGCGTGGGCCTCCAATAAGAGTGGCCCGCGGGGTTTTCATGTCCAGCAGTTTTCATGCATCGACCGTCGATTGGCTGGGGGGCTGGATAGCCGCCGGCCAGGTCAAGCCTGGGCAAACCATCAAGGTCGAAGCGGACTTGGGCGAGCAACTGGGCGTCAGTCGTACGGTGATTCGCGAGGCGATCAAGACCCTGGTGGCCAAAGGCATGCTGGAAGTCGGGCCGAAAGTCGGCACGCGGGTATTGCCGGTGCGGCGCTGGAACCTGTTCGACCCCCAAGTGGTTGGCTGGCTGTCACGCAGCGGCCTGCCGGAAAATTTTGTCGATGACTTGCTGGACCTGCGTCGCACCATCGAGCCGATGGCGGTGCGCTGGGCCTGTGAGCGGGCCACGGCTGATCAGGTGCAGGCGATCCGCCTGGCCTACCATGCGCTGGAGCGCGCCGTGGACAGCGGCGCCGATTACAACCGTGCCGACCAGTTTTTCCATGAGTGCATCCTCGCGGCCAGCCATAATCAGTTCATCGAGCAAATGGTCCCGGCCCTCGGAGCGCTGCTGGCGGTGTCGTTCGAAGTATCGGCGGCCGACCCGGATGAGCTGCGCCGCACTTTGCCCATCCACAAGGACATCGCCGACGCTATCGCCGCCCGTGACGCGGCGCGGGGCGTCTGGGCCTGCATGA
Organism: Pseudomonas sp. KB_12; assembly: GCF_052114545.1. Lineage (NCBI taxonomy): Bacteria > Pseudomonadati > Pseudomonadota > Gammaproteobacteria > Pseudomonadales > Pseudomonadaceae > Pseudomonas > Pseudomonas sp. KB_12. The sequence goes on from NZ_JBFREY010000029.1 coordinate 46,889, forward strand.
CCCTGATCGATAACGCTGACCTGGCCATCAAACGCTTTTACCCCAATGTCATGGCCGGTCGAACAGACGCTGCCGGGCAAGCCGGGAACGGGAGGTTTCAATGAAGTGGACGGCTGTGACGGAACACCGGGCGAAGTTGGGCGAAGGGCCCTTCTGGGACGAGCCGACCCAGGCGTTGTATTGGGTCGATATCGCCGGCAAGCAGGCACTGCGGCTGATCGGCGCCAACGTACAGATCTGGCAGATGCCCGAGCATGTGTCCGCTTTCATTCCGACCCAGAGTGGCGACGCCTTGGTGACCCTGAGCAGTGGGGTCTACCGTCTTGATCTCGATTCTCCGGGCCTGGAACCGCGCCTGACGCTGCTGTGCGTGGCCGATCCCCAGCCAGGCAATCGTCCCAACGAGGCCCGTTGCGACGCCCTGGGTCAACTCTGGCTCGGCACCATGCAGAACAATATCGGTGACGAAGGCGAGGACTTGCCGATCGAGCGGCGCTCCGGCGGGCTGTTTCGCGTCGCCGGTGATGGCAGGGTCATGCCCTTGCTGCGCGGGCTGGGTATTCCGAACACGTTGCTCTGGAGCCCCGATGGCACCACGGTGTATTTCGGCGAGAGCCTGGATGGCACGTTGTATCGGCACTTTATCTACGCTGAGGGCAACCTGGCGCCTGCCGAGGTCTGGTTCGGCCCCCATCCCCGTGGCGGCCCGGATGGCTCGGCGATGGATGCCCGGGGCTATATCTGGAACGCTCGCTGGGACGGCAGTTGCCTGCTGCGGCTGAGCCCGGACGGCCAGGTCGATCGGGTGATCGAACTGCCCGTCAGCCGCCCGACCAGTTGTGTATTCGGCGGCGAAGACCTCAAGACGCTGTACATCACCAGCGCGGCGAGCCCATTGGGTCATCCGCTGGACGGTGCCGTGCTGTCGATGCGTGTCGATGTGCCTGGCGTGGCGTGTACAAGGTTTGCAGGCTGAATCCCAAAATATGGGATGTAAATATATATATTGAGATTATTTGATGGCCGGGTTTATAGTCGGCTCCATCGGCAATACGCACTCACACTAAAAAAACAAAACAGGTGAAGTGATGCAACGATCTTTCCCCGTACGCCCCGGTGGCGTACGCCGGCCACTGTTCTTTCAAGCGTCTTTGCGCCGGTCATCCGTGGATGCCCGGTTTTTGTCGTGCCCGCGCGCAGGAGACTTGAAGCATGGCTGAGCCCTTGGTCTTGCCACCCGTGCCGGAGCCACCGAAGGGCGAGCGCCTGAAAGACAAGGTCGTGCTGTTGACCGGTGCCGCCCAAGGCATTGGCGAGGCCATCGTCGCGGCGTTCGCGTCGCAACAGGCCCGGTTGGTGATCAGTGATATCCAGGCGCAGAAGGTCGAGGCGGTGGCCGCCCACTGGCGTGAGCGCGGGGCCGATGTGCAAGCGCTGCAGGCCGATGTGTCGAAGCCGCAGGACTTGCAGGTCATGGCTCGGCGCGCCCTTGAGCTGCACGGTCGCATCGATGTGTTGGTCAACTGCGCTGGCGTCAATGTCTTCCGCGACCCACTGGAAATGACCGAAGAGGACTGGCGCCGCTGCTTCGCCATCGACCTGGATGGCGCCTGGTACGGTTGCAAGGCGGTGTTGCCACAGATGATCGAGCAGGGCGTGGGCAGCATCATCAACATTGCCTCGGTCCATTCGTCCCACATCATTCCTGGCTGTTTCCCTTACCCGGTGGCCAAGCATGGCCTGCTCGGCCTGACTCGCGCCCTGGGCATCGAATACGCGCCCAAAGGGGTACGCGTCAACGCCATCGCCCCGGGTTATATCGAAACCCAACTGAACGTCGACTACTGGAACGGCTTTGCCGATCCCCATGCCGAACGCCAGCGTGCGCTGGATCTGCACCCGCCACGGCGCGTCGGGCAACCGATCGAAGTGGCAATGACGGCCGTGTTCCTGGCCAGTGACGAAGCACCGTTTATCAATGCCTCATGCATCACCATCGATGGGGGACGTTCGGTCATGTACCACGACTGAATATTCCTGGATTGCAGTGGGAAACTTCGCCTGTAATCCAATCATCATACGATATGACTATTCAGGCCTATGCTGTGTAGCAACTTGATGTAACCGCCCAGCCTGCGCATTTCCACCGACGGTGGAGCAGAAACCTGGACGTTTGGCTTTCAATAAAAAAAACAAGGAGTCAACTATGAAACATCGTCGTGGGATCCGTTCCCTGTGTCGCGCCGCCCTGGCGGTTACCGCCGTCAGCCTCAGCAGCCACTTGCTGGCGGCCGAGGCGGTAAAAATTGGTTTCCTGGTCAAGCAGGCCGAGGAGCCTTGGTTCCAGACCGAATGGGCGTTTGCCGAGAAGGCGGCCAAGGATAAAGGCTTCCAGTTGATCAAGATCGCCGTACCCGACGGCGAGAAAACCCTCTCGGCCATCGACAGCCTGGCCGCCAACGGTGCCAAGGGCTTCGTGATCTGCCCGCCGGACGTATCCCTCGGCCCGGCCATCGTGGCCAAGGCCAAGCTCAATGACATGAAAGTGATCGCTGTCGACGACCGCTTCGTCGGTTCCGATGGCAAGTTCATGGAAGACGTACCGTACCTGGGCATGGCCGCGTTCGAAGTCGGCCAGAAGCAGGGCGCCGCCATGACCGCTGAAGCGAAAAAACGCGGCTGGGATTGGAAAGAAACCTATGCGGTGATCAACACCTACAACGAACTGGACACTGGCAAGAAGCGCACCGATGGTTCGATCAAGTCTCTTGAAGATGCCGGTATGCCGAAAGATCACATCCTCACGGCGGCGCTGAAAACCCTCGACGTACCCGGCAGCATGGACTCCACCAACTCGGCCTTGGTGAAGCTGCCAAGCGCCGCGAAAAACCTGATCATCGGCGGCATGAACGACAACACCGTGCTGGGCGGCGTGCGCGCCACCGAAGCCGCCGGGTTCAATGCCAAGAACGTGATCGGCATCGGCATCAACGGCACCGACGCTATCGGTGAATTGAAGAAACCTGACAGCGGCTTCTTCGGTTCGATGCTGCCAAGCCCGCACATCGAAGGCTACAAGACCGCCGAAATGATGTACGAGTGGATCACCACCGGCAAGGAGCCGCCGAAGTACACCGCCATGGACGAGGTGACGCTGATCACCCGGGAGAACTTCAAGCAAGAGCTGGAAAAAATCGGCCTGTGGAACTGACGGCCGGTTGATTCAAAAGCGGCCCTGGTCACTTGGGTGGCGGGGTCGCTTGATCTCTGTAAGTTCGAGGTGGTTATGCAAGCGCAAACAGCGACACGGCAACACAACATCGGTGGCAGCTTGCGATTCAACGGGATCGGCAAGTCCTTTCCCGGCGTGCAGGCGCTGGCCAATATCAGTTTCGTGGCCCATCCGGGGCAGGTCCATGCCTTGATGGGTGAAAACGGCGCCGGCAAGTCCACGCTGCTCAAGATCCTGGGCGGTGCCTACATCCCGAGCAGCGGCGACTTGCAGATCGGCGAACAGACGATGGCGTTCAAAGGCACTGCTGACAGCATCGCCAGCGGTGTGGCAGTGATTCACCAGGAGCTGCACCTGGTGCCGGAAATGACCGTCGCTGAGAATTTGTTTCTTGGCCATTTGCCGGCACGTTTCGGCCTGGTCAATCGTGGCGTGCTGCGCCAACAGGCGCTGACACTGCTCAAAGGCCTGGCCGACGAAATCGACCCCCAGGAAAAAGTCGGTCGCCTGTCCCTCGGCCAGCGCCAATTGGTGGAAATCGCCAAGGCCTTGTCTCGTGGTGCCCACGTCATTGCTTTCGACGAGCCCACCAGCAGCCTCTCTGCCCGGGAAATCGACCGTTTGATGGCGATCATCGGCCGGCTGCGAGACGAGGGCAAAGTGGTGCTCTACGTCAGCCACCGCATGGAAGAGGTGTTTCGCATCTGCAATGCGGTGACGGTGTTCAAGGACGGTCGTTACGTGCGGACCTTCGAGAACATGAGCGAGTTGACCCATGATCAACTCGTCACGTGCATGGTCGGTCGCGATATCCAGGACATCTATGACTACCGTCCTCGGGAGCGTGGCGATGTGGCGCTGCACGTGAAGGGCCTGTTGGGGCCGGGCTTGCGCGAACCGGTGAGTTTCCAGGTGCACAAGGGCGAGATTCTCGGCTTGTTCGGGCTGGTCGGCGCCGGTCGTACCGAGCTGCTGCGCTTGCTCAGTGGCTTGGAGCGTCAGCGCGAAGGAAGTCTCGTCCTGCACGACAAGGAACTGAAACTGCGTTCACCTCGGGATGCCATCGCCGCGGGCGTGCTGCTCTGCCCGGAGGATCGCAAGAAGGAAGGCATCATCCCGTTGGGCAGTGTGGGCGAGAACATCAACATCAGTGCGCGCCCGTCTCATTCCACGCTCGGCTGCCTGTTGCGTGGCGACTGGGAGCGGGGCAATGCCGACAAGCAGATCAAGTCGCTGAAAGTGAAGACCCCGGCGGCCAGCCAGAAAATCATGTACCTGTCCGGCGGCAACCAGCAGAAGGCGATTCTTGGTCGCTGGTTGTCGATGCCGATGAAAGTCCTGCTGTTGGACGAGCCTACTCGCGGCATCGACATCGGCGCCAAGGCGGAGATCTACCAGATTATCCACAACCTGGCAGCCGACGGTATCGCGGTGATTGTGGTGTCCAGCGACCTGATGGAAGTGATGGGCATTTCCGACCGAATCCTGGTGCTCTGCGAAGGGGCCATGCGCGGCGAGCTGCCGCGTGACCAGGCCAACGAATCCAACCTGCTGCAACTGGCGCTGCCGCGCCAACGCGTTGCCGACGCGGCGAACTGAGAGGTAAATCATGACCATTCAAAACAATGCACTGCCAACGGCACACAAACCCCTGGACCTGCGCCGTTTCCTGGATGACTGGGTCATGCTGCTGGCGGCCATCGGCATCTTCGTGCTCTGCACCCTGATGATCGACAACTTCCTGTCGCCGCTGAACATGCGCGGCCTGGGCCTGGCGATTTCCACCACCGGCATCGCGGCCTGCACCATGTTGTATTGCCTGGCGTCCGGGCACTTCGACTTGTCGGTCGGTTCGGTGATTGCCTGTGCCGGCGTCGTCGCGGCGGTGGTGATGCGCGACACCAACAGCGTGTTCCTCGGCGTCAGCGCGGCGCTGGTGATGGGGCTGATCGTCGGCCTGATCAACGGCATCGTCATCGCCAAGCTGCGGGTCAACGCGTTGATCACCACCCTGGCAACGATGCAGATCGTCCGCGGCCTGGCCTACATCTTTGCCAACGGCAAAGCGGTGGGTGTGTCGCAGGAATCGTTCTTCGTGTTCGGCAACGGCCAATTGTTCGGCGTACCGGTGCCGATCCTGATCACCATTGCCTGCTTTCTGTTTTTCGGTTGGCTGCTGAATTACACCACCTACGGGCGCAATACCATGGCCATCGGTGGCAACCAGGAAGCGGCGTTGTTGGCGGGGGTGAACGTTGATCGCACCAAGATCATCATCTTCGCCGTGCATGGTTTGATCGGCGCCCTGGCCGGGGTCATCCTGGCGTCGCGCATGACCTCGGGCCAGCCGATGATCGGCCAGGGTTTCGAACTGACCGTGATCTCGGCTTGCGTGCTGGGTGGTGTGTCGTTGAGCGGTGGTATCGGCATGATCCGCCACGTCATTGCCGGCGTGCTGATTTTGGCGATCATCGAAAACGCGATGAACCTGAAGAACATCGACACCTTCTACCAATACGTCATCCGCGGCTCGATCCTGCTGCTGGCGGTGGTGATCGACCGCTTGAAACAGCGCTAGACGGCAGGATTACCGGCGACTGATCTACCGCCATCGCGAGCAGGCTCGCTCCCACAGGTTTTTGTGCCAGGGCGCAGAACCCCGGCACAGCACAGATCCAATGTGGGAGCGAGCCTGCTCGCGATGGCGTCGGTACATTCAACACTTGCTCACCTGATCCACCGCCATCGCGAGCAAGCTCGCTCCCACAGGTTTTTGTGCCAGGGCGCAGAACCTCGACACAGCACAGAACCCAGTGTGGGAGCGAGCCTGCTCGCGATAGCGTCCTCCCTGACGCCACCAATCACCCCGCCTTGCGCAACGCGTCGATCAGCTGTTGCTTACGCATCCTCGAGCGCCCGGGAATGTTTTTCGCCCGGGCCTCCTTCATCAGGCTGTCCACCGTCTGGGTCGCATGGGAGGCTTTGCTGGTACGCGGGTGACCTTCGCGGGTCTTGGCGGCGCGGCGGGCCGATTCCTTGCGGTCGGTTTTCTTGGCCGTTGCCGGCTTTTCCTTGCCCGAACCACCGGAGCGTTCGCCACCACCGGACTGCTTGTTCACGGTCGCCCAGGCGCGTGCCTCGGCTTCGTTCTCGGACACACCTTTTTTCTCGTAGCTTTTTTCAATGTGTGCGGCCTTGCGCTTTTGCTCGGCGGTGTATTTGTCTTTGCTTCCACGAGGCATGGGATGTTCCTCCTCAAATGTCCGGGCAGAGGCTATTGGCTGGCGGAGCCACCTTCGGAGCCCGAACCACCGGTCGTGGTTTTCGAGCCCACCCCGGTCTCGGCGTTATCAGGCGCTGTCGAGTCCGGTGTATTCATGCCGCCCTGACGACCCGTGTCATTACCCTGCACGCGCGGATCAGTGCCGGTGGCGGGTGGCTGGCCATTGTTCAGGCCGCCGCCGGTACCGTCGGTGTTCAATTTGGGCAGGCCTTGCGTGGCGGGGGAGTTGGGCGCTTGCACGGGATCGGTCGGCCCGGTGCCGGAGGTCGAAGCCGCGAAGGCTACCGAGGACAGCAACGCGGCGAAGGTGAACGCGGTCAGCCTTGAAGTGATCATGGGTGTCGCCTCCATTTTTCAGAATGCTTACCTGATCTTGGGCCTCGCTGGATTTGGGTTGGTGCCTCGGGTGCGACGAATGGTCTAGTCGTCGAGTCCGGCTTCTTCCATGAATTGCTCCATGAAGTTTTTTAGTTTTTCGTGACGGGTCAGCGCCATGTGTTGCCCGGTGGCAGTCTGGAAACCGTCGGCCAGGTGCAACAATTTGGTCTGGAAATGATCGAGGCAGAAACGTCGATCATCGTAGTCCCGGGATTTGGCCTGCGGATCCTGAGGGTCATAGAGCGCACTGCCCATGCGTCCGGCCACATAGAATGTGCGCGCCACCCCGAGCAGGCCCAATGAGTCTAGGCGGTCGGCGTCCTGGAGAATTTTGGCTTCGAGTGTGATTGCTGCGATATTGGCCGAAAAACTGTGAGCCTCGATGGCATGCGCAACGGCGCTGATTTTTTCGTTTGGCCAGTTCAGTGTCGACAACAGTGTCGATGCCTTATCCGCTGCCAGGCGAGAGGCTTGGGCGCGCAGCGGTGAATTCTTTTCCACTGCCACGCAGTCATGCAGCAACGTTGCCGCCAGCAGGATAAGCAGGTCACCGCCTTCATGACGGTGGAGCAAGYGTACGTTGTGCCAGACCCGCTGCAGGTGTGACAGATCGTGAGCGCCATCCTCCGATGGCTCCAGTGCGTGAGGCAGCAACTGGGCAGCGACGGTTTGAAAAGGTGCAAAGACGGCAGCGGTCATGACAGATCCTTTGTATGTCGGTACTTCGTGGGTTCGTGGATGATGTTCATTTTCATATGTGACGAGCGCCCCGTGGCGGCTTAGTATGGCGCTTTCAATTGGCTACAAGGCCTGTTCATGTCCATCGAGATCCGTCCTGCGCAACCCAGCGATGCGCCTCAAATCCTTGCCTTCATCACTGAGCTTGCCGATTACGAAAAGGCCCGCCACGAAGTCATCGCCAGTGTGGCGGACATCGAGCGCAGCCTGTTCAGCGAAGGCGCAACGGCCCACGGGTTGATCTGCCTGCGTGATGACGTGCCAATCGGTTTCGCGGTGTTTTTCTTCAGTTATTCCACCTGGCTGGGCAGCAACTGCCTGTACCTCGAAGACTTGTACATCACGCCTGACCAGCGCGGTGGCGGGGCGGGCAAGACGTTGCTGCGCCATTTGGCGAAAGTTGCCTGTGACAACGATTGCGGGCGTTTCGAATGGAGTGTGCTGGACTGGAACACGCCGGCCATCGAGTTCTACAAATCCCTCGGCGCGCAACCACAGGAAGAGTGGGTGCGCTACCGAATGGACGGCAAGGTGCTACGGGATTTCGCTAACGGCAACTGAGCACTTCATGAGTGCGCGGCGGATGCGTACTCGGCAAACCCCGGTCGCTGTTCGAGGCGTTTGCAGTAGGCCGCCACGGCCGGATAGTCGGGACGCTCCATGGGCGCCTGGCGCCAGCGGTGCACCGACAAGCCGATGAGCACATCCGCAAGGGAAAACGCCGTACCGGCCACGTAGGCGCCGGTGCGGTTCAACTGCTGCTCCAGCAAACCCATCTTCTCGTTCCAGCCTTTGACGCCGGCGGCGATTCGCTGTGGGTCCTGGAAGTCCGGATTCTTGCGTACCAGGGCGTGGAATGCGTAACCCCATGACGGGTTGAGCTCTGTGGCTTGCCAGTCCATCCACTGCTCGACACGCGCCCGTGCGGCAGGTTCGACAGGCAGCAGGTCGTTGCGCCCATGTTTGCCCACCAGATAGCGGCAAATGGTGTTCGACTCCCAGAGCACACCGTTTTCATCAATGATCACCGGCACCTGGGCGTTGGGATTCAAGGCCAGGAAATCCGGGTCTTGGGTCGAAGAAAAACCAATGCCCCAGTCTTCGCGCTCGTAGGCGATTTCCAGTTCCTGGCAGGTCCACAGCACTTTCCTGACGTTGATCGAGGAAGTGCGGCCGAGGATTTTCAGCTGTTGTCCCATCACTTTTTCCCTGAGTTGTTTGGCGTCCGTTCAGAAACGTAGCAGGGTCTTGGACGGATGGCGATTGGCTTTGTGGTTGGTTTACTAGATCCCAATATATGGGAGTGATATTTATATATTGAGATATTGTCGCGCCCAGGTTTATAGTCCGTTCCACTCACTGCCAAAAAACAGAACAGGTGAAGCGGATGCAGGCGCAATTGATCGCGCTCGATTGGGGGACCACCTCATTACGGGCTTACAAACTCGCAGCCGGTGGCGAGGTGCTCGAGCAGCGCTCGCTGTCATCGGGGATCATGCAGTTGCCTTCCGGGCCGCGAACCGTGGCCGGCCGGGTGTGCATCGACGGTTTCGAACTGGCCTTCGACGAGGCCTGCGGCGATTGGCTCGATGCGCAGCCTGGCTTGCCTGTCATTGCCTGCGGCATGGTCGGCAGCGCTCAGGGCTGGCGTGAAGCGCCGTACTGCGACACACCCGCCAACGTCGCCAATCTCGGACATTCCCTACGAACCGTTCGCAGCCTTCGCGGTGTCGATGTGCACATTGTGCCCGGCGTGATTCAGCGTTCACGCTTGCCCAATGTCATGCGCGGTGAAGAAACCCAGGTGCTTGGCGCCTTGCACAGCCTGCCGGACGAAGCGGTGCTGATCGGTTTGCCCGGCAGTCATTCGAAATGGGTGGAAGTGGCCGATGGCTGCATCGTGCATTTCGACACCTTCATGACCGGCGAGATCTTCGCCGTGCTCAGTGACCACAGCATTCTTGGCCGCACCCAGCAACGGAGTACGACCTTCGATGGCGTGGCCTTTGATCGTGGCGTACAGGTGGCGTTGTCGGTGGACGGCCGGATCGGGCCGTTGTCCACGGTGTTCAGCGCTCGCAGCCTGGGCTTGACCGGCGAACTGGAGGCCAGCGCCCAGGCCGATTACCTCTCGGGCCTGCTGATCGGCCATGAGCTGACGGCGCTGGCCGAGGTGCAACGCCGTCGCCGCGACAGCCTGCACCTGCCGACGGTGGTGCTGATCGGCAACTCCCAACTCTGTGTCCGTTATCAACGGGCCCTAGACGCCTGCGGCTTCGCCCGGGTGGTCTTGGCCGAACAGGCCACCGAACGCGGTTTGTGGCAACTGGCCGTGGCGGCTGGGTTGCTCGATTCCACCGCCCCCTGAACCTGACTGGAGATCTGACATGCTCGCACAAGCACTGGCGCACAACGGGTTGATCGCGATCCTGCGTGGTCTGCGTCCCGAAGAGGCGGCAGCCATCGGCGAAGTCCTGTACAGCGCCGGATTTCGCGTCATCGAAGTGCCGCTCAATTCCCCCGAACCGTACGAAAGCATCCGCATCCTGCGCAGTACCTTGCCCGCCGATTGCCTGATCGGTGCCGGTACCGTGCTCACGCCGGAACAGGTCGAGCAGGTGAAAGCCGCTGGCGGCCAAGTGATCGTCATGCCCCACAGCGATCCGAAGGTACTGCGCGCGGCGAAAGCGGCGGGCTTGTACCTGTCGCCCGGCGTCGCCACGCCCACCGAAGCCTTTGCCGCGCTGGCCGAAGGCGCCGATGTGCTGAAGATGTTTCCCGCCGAGCAAATGGGCCCGGCGGTGGTCAAGGCCTGGCTCGCGGTACTGCCGGCCGGGACCGTGTTGGTGCCGGTGGGCGGGATTACGCCGGACAACATGGCGGTGTTTGTCGAAGCCGGTGTCAAGGGTTTCGGCCTCGGTTCCGGGCTGTTCAAGCCGGGCCTGACAGCGGATGAAGTGGCGGTGCGGGCCAAGGCCTACGTGGCCGCATGGAACGCCTTGAACTGAAGACTTTTCCAGCGCCCCGTGCGCTGCATCTGACAAGAGAGACAACAAGATGAAAATCACCAAGCTGACCACGTTTATCGTTCCGCCGCGCTGGTGCTTCCTCAAGGTCGAGACCGACGAGGGCGTGACCGGTTGGGGCGAGCCGGTGGTCGAAGGCCGGGCCCACACGGTGGCGGCGGCTGTCGAGGAATTGTCCGACTACCTGATCGGCAAAGACCCACGCAACATCGAAGACATCTGGACCGTGCTCTATCGCGGCGGCTTCTACCGCGGCGGGGCCATTCACATGAGCGCCCTGGCCGGTATCGACCAGGCGCTGTGGGACATCAAGGGCAAGGCCCTGGGCGTGTCGGTCAGCGACCTGCTGGGCGGCCAGGTGCGCGACAAGATCCGGGTGTATTCGTGGATCGGCGGCGACCGGCCGGCGGACACCGCCCGGGCGGCGAAAGAAGCCGTGGCGCGGGGCTTCACGGCGGTGAAGATGAACGGCACCGAAGAGCTGCAGTTTCTCGACACCTATGAAAAAGTCGACCTGGCCCTGGCCAACGTCGCGGCGGTGCGCGATGCGGTGGGGCCGAACGTCGGCATTGGCGTGGACTTCCATGGCCGGGTGCACAAGCCGATGGCCAAGGTGTTGATGAAGGAACTCGACCCTTACAAACTGATGTTCATCGAAGAGCCGGTGCTCAGCGAAAACTACGAAGCCCTCAAGGAATTGGCGCCGCTGACCAGCACCCCGATTGCCCTGGGCGAACGCTTGTTCTCGCGCTGGGACTTCAAGCGCGTACTCAGCGAAGGCTACGTGGACATCATCCAGCCGGATGCGTCCCACGCCGGCGGCATCACCGAAACCCGCAAGATCGCCAACATGGCCGAGGCCTACGACGTGGCGCTGGCATTGCACTGCCCGCTGGGCCCGATCGCCCTGGCGGCGTGCCTGCAACTGGATGCGGTCTGCTACAACGCGTTCATCCAGGAACAGAGCCTGGGTATCCACTACAACGAGAGCAACGACCTGCTGGATTACATCAAGGATCCACAGGTGTTCGACTACGACAAGGGCTTCGTGAAAATCCCCAATGGTCCGGGCCTGGGCATAGAGATCAACGAGGAATACGTCATCGAACGCGCAGCCATCGGCCACCGCTGGCGCAACCCGATCTGGCGGCATGCCGATGGCAGTTTTGCCGAGTGGTGAGTGAGCCCTGACTCTCTCGGTTTGATCGTTCCCACGCTCTGCGTGGGAATGCAGCCAGGGACGCTCCGCGTCCCTCAAGAGCCGAACGCGGAGCGTCCGTAGAGGCGTTTCCACGCAGAGCGTGGGAACGATCGTGCGTGCTCGATTCCTCAATAAACATAAAAAGAGGCACCTCACATGCAAGCGCACACCCTGAGCGCGCAGGCGTCGTTGGTGACGCCCAGCCGCAAGCGTTTTTTCATCATGGTCCTGCTGTTCATCACCGTGGTGATCAATTACCTGGACCGCAGCAACCTCTCGATCGCCGCCCCCGCATTGACCAGCGACCTGGGCATCGATCCGATCCACGTCGGGCTGATTTTCTCGGCGTTCGGCTGGACCTACGCTGCCATGCAGATCCCCGGTGGTTGGCTGGTAGATCGAGTGCCGCCGCGCATTTTGTACAGCGTGGCACTGCTGTTGTGGTCGGTGGCCACGGTAATGCTGGGTTTTGCCGCCAGTTTCATCGCGCTGTTCGTGCTGCGCATGGCGGTCGGTGCCCTGGAAGCGCCGGCTTATCCGATCAACAGCCGCGTGGTCACCACCTGGTTTCCTGAGCGCGAGCGGGCCACGGCCATCGGTTTCTATACCTCCGGGCAGTTTGTCGGGCTGGCCTTCCTGACCCCGGTATTGGCCTGGCTGCAACACGCCTTCGGTTGGCACATGGTGTTTGTCGCCACGGGCGCGGTGGGCATTCTCTGGGCGGCGATCTGGTACGCGGTGTATCGCGAGCCACGGGATTTCAAAGGCGCCAACGCCGCCGAAATCGAATTGATCGGCGAAGGCGGCGGGCTGGTGGATATCCAGGCCGATACCGCCAAGGTCAAGGCGAAATTCAGTTGGACCGACCTGGGCATCGTCCTGACCCAACGCAAGTTGTGGGGCATTTACCTGGGGCAGTTCTGCCTCAACTCCACGCTGTGGTTTTTCCTGACGTGGTTCCCGACCTACCTGGTGAAATATCGCGGCATGGACTTCATCAAGTCCGGCTTGCTGGCGTCGTTGCCGTTCCTCGCGGCGTTTGTCGGCGTGCTGTGCTCCGGGTTCTTTTCCGACTGGCTGATTCGGCGCGGCGCCACCGTGGGGTTTGCGCGCAAGCTGCCGATCATTGGCGGGTTGCTGATCTCGACCTCGATCATCGGCGCCAACTTCGTCGAGTCGACGCCGCTGGTGATTGCCTTCCTGGCCTTGGCGTTCTTCGGCAATGGCCTGGCGTCGATCACCTGGTCGCTGGTCTCCACACTGGCGCCGGCGCGACTGCTCGGGTTGACCGGTGGGGTGTTCAACTTCATCGGCAACCTGGCGGCCATCGCCACGCCGATCGTCATTGGCTTCCTCGCCAGCGGCGATTCGTTTGCCCCGGCCATCACCTATATCGCTGTCCTGGCACTGGCTGGCGCGCTGTCCTACATCCTGCTGGTCGGGAAGGTCGAGCGCATCGAGTTGTAGTCCGACGGGGCGGGCGACCATAATGCCGCCCGTTCCCCGCTCACTGTTGAAGGCCGGCTATGCAGCAAGACGATCCAAAAATCACCAAGGACGCCGCGCCCACAGGCACGCAGACATTGTTGCGTGGCTTGGGTGTGGTCCAGGCGGTCGCCAGCGGCGCCCGTGACTTGAAGGAAATCGCCCGGCTGATCGGCACCACCCGCAGCACCACCCATCGCCTGGCCAGTTGCCTGGTGGACGAGCGTTACCTGCGCGTGGTGCCACAAGTGGGTTACCTGCTGGGGCCGAAACTGATCGAACTGGGCTTTCAGGCCCGGGAAGAGTTGCCACTGGTGAGCCTGGCGGGGCCGTACCTGGACGAGCTGTCGGCGCTCACCGGGGACACCGTGCACTTGGCGATTCGCGAGGGCGACGAAGTCTTGTACCTGCTGAAAAATCCAGGGCGCAACGGTCCGGAAATGCGCTCGCGCGTAGGCCATCGCATGCCGTTGGCGCGCACCGGGATCGGCAAGGCGCTGATGCTCGATGACTCGCAGGAACAATGGAAGCGGCTGTATGAAATCAGCCTGCCAGCGGGTGGGAAGAATCAGTTCTGGCCCCAGCATCAGGAACAATCCTGGGAACAGTTCCAGCAACGAATGGTGGAGTACGTGGCAGGGGGCTATGCCTTCGACCTGGAAGACAACGAACCGTCGATTCGCTGTGTGGCGGCGCCGATCCGTGACGCCGGCAAGCGCATTGTTGCCGGTATCAGCATCGCCAGCACCGTGCCGTACATGCCGCTGGAAAAGATGGCCGAGCTGATTCCCCTGGTCAAAGGGGTCACAGCCCGGCTGTCGGCGGAACTGGGCGCCAAGGCTTGACGAGCGTCAGGCCTTGAGCGTGGCCATGTCGATGACAAAGCGGTATTTCACATCTCCGGCGATCATGCGGCTGTAGGCCTCGTTGATCTGGCGGATGTCGAGCATTTCAATGTCGCAGCTGATGTTGTGTTCGGCGCAGAAATCCAGCACCTCTTGGGTTTCTGCGACACCGCCGATCAGCGAACCGGCGAGGACGCGGCGACCCATGATCAGTTTTGCCGCGTGTACCGGCGGATCGATCGGCTCGACCAGGCCCACGATGATGTGCACGCCGTCGAAACGCAGCGTGTCAAGGTAGGGATTGAGGTCGTGCTGCACCGGAATGGTGTCCAGCAGGAAGTGGAATCGTCCGGCTGCGGCGGCCATCTGTGCGGCGTCGGTGGACACGATCACATGGTCTGCGCCCTGGCGACGCGCTTCTTCGGCCTTGCTCGCCGAGCGGGTGAACAACGTGACTTCCGCGCCCATGGCCTTGGCGAACTTGATGCCCATGTGGCCCAGGCCGCCCATGCCCAGCACGCCAACCTTGTCGCCAGCCTTCACGCCATAGTGCTTGAGGGGCGAGTAGGTGGTGATGCCAGCGCAGAGAAGTGGTGCGGCGCTGGCCGGGTCGAGTGCTGCCGGAATGCGCAGTACGAAGTGTTCGCTGACCACGATGCTGTTGGAGTAACCGCCCATGGTGTGGCCGCCACTCACGCGGTCCGGGCTGGCGTAGGTCTGGGTCATGCCTTCCAGGCAGTATTGCTCCAGGTCAGCGCGGCAAGCTTCGCACTCGCGGCAAGAGTCGACCATGCAGCCCACACCGACCAAATCGCCTGCTTTATAGCGGGTGACATTCGCACCAACGGCGGTGACTTTGCCGATGATTTCATGGCCGGGCATCAGCGGGTAAAGGGCGATGCCCCATTCATTGCGGGCCTGGTGGATGTCGGAATGGCAGACGCCGCAGTAGAGAATGTCGATCGCCACGTCGTCGGCTCGCGGGCTGCGACGCTCGAACTTCATGGGGGCGAGGGGAGTGGTGGCCGACTGGGCGGCATATCCGATGGCTGTGTACATGATGGACCTCGCTAAGCAGTGAACGGTGAGGGGTTCCATTCTGGGAGTCCTGGCGGCCGGCGGCGATGGCGATTCCTCCGCGTGTCATGCCTAATCCTCCGGTCTTGGCCAGGATCTGATCCTATGTGACGCCAGACCTGCGATGATGGTTTCATCCCATTTTTCGTGAAGTTTTTGCCCATGTTGTTGACCCGTCATCTTGATGCCAACGCCACGCTGGTTTCACTGATAGAACCCCTGGCGACCCGTGACGGCTTCGTCCCGACGCCACTGCCCGGCGTACATGCGCTGCGGGCCAGCCAGGACGTCGCCCGTGGCCCGCAGCTCTATGAGCCGAGCCTGGTGATCATCGCCCAAGGCAGCAAATTGGCGTACCTGGGGCCGCGGACACTGGAATATGGCGCTGGGCACTATCTGATTCAGGCCTTGCCGGTGCCCTTCGAATGCGAAACCTACGCCATGCCCAATGCTCCGCTGCTTGGGGTTTCCGTTGCGATCGATCGGGCGCTGCTTGGGGAGTTGGTACTGGCCATGGGGCTGGTGCCGGGGCGGAGCCTGGCGCCGCAGACGCTGGAATCGATGACCTGCGCCGTGCTCGATGACGCCATGCGTGGGTGCGTCGAACGCTTGTTGCGTTGCTTGCACGACCCACTGGAATGCCAGGTCATGGGCCAGGCGCGGCTGCGGGAGTTGCTGTTCGTTGCGTTGCGCGGGCCCCAGGCCGATGTGCTGCGGGCGCTGGTGGAGCAGCAAGGTCAATTCGCCCGGATTGCCGCGGCCCTGAGCCATTTGCATGCGCACTTCACTGAGCCGCTGAACGTCGAGACCTTGGCCGGTTGCGCGAACATGAGCGCCTCGACCTTCCATGAGCATTTCAAGCGCAGCACCTTGCTGTCGCCAGTGCAGTACCTCAAGCGTTTGCGCCTGCTCAAGGCCCAGCGGCTGTTGATCACCGAGGGCATGGGCGTGGCCCAGGTCGCGCACCAGGTGGGGTATCAGAGCTCGTCGCAGTTCAGTCGGGAGTACAAGCGCTACTTCGAGCGCAACCCCGGGGAAGAGCGCGCCGCCTGAGTCTTTGAAAATCCCTTGTGGGAGCGAGCTTGCTCGCGATCGCAGTGTGTCGGTCGACATCTGTGTTGAATGAAAAATCCCTATCGCGAGCAAGCTCGCTCCCACATTTGGACTGTTGTGTTGCTTGAATCGGAGGCAACAAAAAGGCCCCCATTACGGGAGCCTTGATGTTCAGCGCAACGGCTTACATGTTCGGGTAAGTCGGTCCGCCAGCGCCTTCCGGCGACACCCAAGTGATGTTCTGCGAAGGGTCCTTGATGTCACAGGTCTTGCAGTGCACGCAGTTCTGGGCGTTGATCTGGAAGCGCTTCTCGCCGTCTTCCTTGGTCACCACTTCGTACACGCCGGCCGGGCAGTAGCGCTGGGCCGGTTCGTCGTACAGCGGCAGGTTCTTGCTGATCGGGATGCTCGGGTCGGTCAGCTTCAGGTGGCAAGGCTGTTCTTCTTCATGGTTGGTACCGGAGATGAATACCGAGCTGAGTTTGTCGAAACTGATCTTGCCGTCCGGTTTCGGGTAGTCGATTTTCTTGCAATCGGCTGCCAGCTTGAGGCAGGCGTAGTCCGGCTTGGTGTCGTGCAGGGTGAACGGCATTTTGCCGCCAAGGATGTTCTGGTCGAACCAGTTGAAGCCGGCGCCGATAATCGGGCCGAACTTGTGCATCGCCGGGCCGAAGTTGCGGCTGGCGAACAGTTCTTCATAGAGCCAGCTGGCTTTGAAGCGGTCGACGTAGTTGGTCAGTTCATCACCGCCTTCGCCGCCGGACAGCAACGCTTCAGCCACCGATTCGGCGGCGAGCATGCCGGATTTCATCGCGGTGTGGCTGCCCTTGATCTTGGCCACGTTCATGGTGCCCAGATCGCAGCCGATCAATGCGCCACCCTTGAAGACCATTTTTGGCAGCGAATTGATACCACCCTTGGCCAATGCACGAGCGCCATAGCTGACACGCTTGCCGCCTTCCAGGTACTGCTTGAGCACCGGGTGATGCTTGAGGCGCTGGAACTCGTCGAACGGCGACAGGAACGTGTTGCTGTAGGACAGGTCGACGATCAGGCCGACCACCACCTGGTTGTTTTCCAGGTGATAGAGGAAGGAGCCGCCGGTGTTTTCGGTGCCCATGATGTCCAGCGGCCAGCCGGCGGTGTGCACCACCAGGCCGGGTTGATGCTTGGCCGGATCGATTTCCCAGATTTCCTTCAGGCCGATGCCGTAGTGCTGGGCGTCGGCCTCGCTGTCGAGGTTGAAGCGCTTGATCAGTTGCTTGCCGATGTGGCCACGGCAGCCTTCGGCGAACAGCGTGTACTTGCCACGCAGTTCCATGCCAGGGGTGTAGAGGCCTTCCTTCGGGTGGCCTTCGCGGTCGACACCCAGGTCGCCGGTGATGATCCCGCGAACCACGCCGTTCTCGTCGAACAGCGCTTCCTGGGCGGCGAAGCCCGGGTAGATTTCCACGCCCAGGTTCTCGGCCTGCTGGGCCAGCCAGCGGCACAGGTTGCCCAGGGAAATAATATAGTTGCCTTCGTTGTGCATGGTCTTGGGCACAAAGAAGTCAGGGATTTTGCTCGCGGCCTCGGCGTTTCTCAGGACATAAATGTCATCGCGCACGACGGGCGTGTTCAACGGGGCGCCGAGTTCTTTCCAGTCCGGGAACAGTTCGTTCAGGGCGCGGGGCTCGAACACCGCACCGGAGAGGATGTGCGCACCGACCTCGGAGCCTTTTTCGACCACGCAGACGCTGATTTCCTTACCGGCTTCGGCGGCCTTCTGTTTCAGTCGGCAAGCGGCAGACAGGCCAGCGGGGCCGGCACCGACGATGACCACGTCGAATTCCATGTATTCGCGTTCCACAGGGCTATCTCCTACTCAAGGCTCACAGTTTTTTCTAATTGGAGGTTTGGCGTTGCATCCGTTGTTTCCTTCGCGAAAAGCGACGAAAGCGACAATGGATGAAACGCGTGTCTCTCTTAAGCGGCGCATTATATCTACACCACTCTCAGGGTCCAATACAAACGTTTGTTTGAAATTGCCGCAGCCCAGATAAATCACAGACGTACGGCTTATGACTGACCATTTTGCCGTATTGACCGGAATAGGCGTTCCGGTCAAGATACGGGCGGTTTTGCGCTCGCCGTAGGCTGACTGTTGGTTTCAAGAGCACCTCTAAAAACAGGGCGAAGGCAGCACAAAGTGACGCATTGCGTGGTTCCGACGCGCAGTTTACACGCCGCGATAATGAATGACTCATCAGTCATCACTGACGAATGGTCTTCACTCCCGTGAGCTGGGTCATGTGTGGTTCATGCCGGCGTTTTTAGAGGTGCCCTTGCGCCCATGAGCATCAACCGCCAGGTTCGCCTAGGCGACTTTTTTTCACCGGAGAGTAACGAGGAATCCATGAAGGTTCTTGTAGCTGTCAAACGAGTGGTCGACTATAACGTCAAGGTTCGCGTCAAGGCGGACAACTCCGGCGTCGACCTCGCCAACGTCAAGATGTCGATGAACCCTTTCTGCGAAATCGCCGTAGAAGAAGCCGTACGCCTGAAGGAAAAAGGCGTGGCGACTGAGATCGTCGTCGTCTCCATCGGCCCGACCACCGCCCAGGAACAACTGCGCACCGCGCTGGCACTGGGTGCCGATCGCGCCATCCTCGTCGAATCCGCCGAAGACCTGACCTCCCTGGCCGTGGCCAAGCTGCTCAAGGCTGTTGTCGACAAGGAACAGCCATCGCTGGTGATCCTCGGCAAACAAGCCATCGACAGCGACAACAACCAGACCGGCCAGATGCTCGCTGCTTTGAGCGGCTACGGTCAGGGCACCTTCGCGTCCAAAGTCGAAGTGTCCGGCGACAGCGTTGCCGTGACTCGCGAGATCGACGGCGGCGCGCAGACCGTTTCCCTGAAACTGCCAGCGATCGTCACTACCGACCTGCGTTTGAACGAGCCGCGCTATGCGTCGCTGCCAAACATCATGAAAGCCAAGAAGAAGCCGCTTGAAGTGCTGACGCCTGACGCTTTGGGCGTTTCCACCGCCTCCACCAACAAGACCCTCAAGGTCGAAGCGCCGGCTGCACGCAGCGCGGGCATCAAGGTCAAGTCGGTGGCTGAACTGGTCGAGAAACTGAAAAACGAAGCGAAGGTGATCTGATCATGACTATCCTCGTAATCGCCGAACACGATAACAAGGCGCTGGCTCCGGCCACGCTGAACACTGTTGCGGCTGCCGCTAAAATCGGTGGCGATATTCACGTGCTGGTCGCTGGCCAAGACGCTGGCGCCGTGGCTGAAGCCGCTGCGAAAATCGCTGGCGTGGCTAAAGTGCTGTCGGCTGACAACGCTGCCTACGCTCACCAGCTGCCGGAAAACGTTGCGCCACTGGTTGCCGAGCTTGGCAAGGGCTACAGCCACATCCTGGCTGCCGCCACCTCCAACGGCAAAAACATCCTGCCGCGCGTGGCCGCTGCACTGGATGTCGACCAGATCTCCGAAATCATCTCGGTAGAAAGCGCCGACACCTTCAAGCGTCCGATCTATGCYGGCAACGCCATTGCCACCGTGCAATCGAACGCTGCGGTCAAGGTCATCACCGTCCGTGCCACCGGTTTCGACCCGGTTGCCGCCGAAGGTGGCTCGGCTGCCGTTGAAGCGGTAGGCGCTGCCCATGACGCCGGCATTTCCAGCTTCGTCGGCGAAGAACTGGCCAAGTCCGATCGTCCTGAACTGACCGCCGCCAAGATCGTCGTTTCGGGCGGGCGTGGCATGCAGAACGGTGACAACTTCAAGCACCTCTACGCCCTGGCCGACAAGCTAGGCGCTGCCGTCGGTGCTTCCCGCGCCGCGGTCGACGCCGGTTTCGTACCCAACGACATGCAGGTCGGCCAGACCGGCAAGATCGTTGCGCCACAGCTGTACATCGCCGTCGGTATCTCCGGCGCGATCCAGCACCTGGCCGGCATGAAAGACTCCAAGGTGATCGTTGCGATCAACAAGGACGAAGAAGCACCGATCTTCCAAGTGGCCGACTACGGCCTGGTGGCGGACTTGTTCGAAGCCATCCCTGAGCTGGAGAAGCTGGTCTAATCCGGCGTCTTCACTTATAAAGAGCCCGGCCCTTTGGCCGGGCTTTTTATTTCTGCCTCAGAGGAGCGTATTGCCATGGATCTGCGTCGTTTGGCTGGCTGGTCGTTGTTGTGGACGTTGGCGTTCGTGCCAGGCCTGTCTGTTGCCGCCGGCAAATGTGAACGACTGATCGCCACCGGCAGCCCGGATGCACCGCCCTATCTCTGGCAGGACCCTCAGGACCCCAAGCACTTGATTGGCGCCGGTGCCGACCTGCTGGCGCACGTCGCGCAAGAACTGGGGATCAAGATCGAACTGCTGTATGCCGGCAAGCGCGCCCAGGCGTTGGACGAAGTGCGCAGCGGACGCATGGACCTGCTCACCGACGCGCCACTGACCGTTACCGGGCTTGAAGTGCTGGATTACGTTCATCCGCCCTTGCTCGAAAACGATTACCTGGTCTGGACCCGCAAGGACTCGACGCTGGTCATCAACCAGCCCGTAGACCTTCACGGTCATCCCGGGGCCTTGTCGGAAAAGGCCCGCATGACCCAGGGATTCGGCGTCTTTGCCGAGCAGCAATTGTCCCTGGTGCGCACGCCCAACCTGACCCAGGCCTTTCAGAAACTGCTGCTGGGCGAGGTGGAATATGTCCTGGCGGGGCGCTACTCGGGCCTGGCAATGGCGCAGACACTGGGGATGGCCAACGACCTGCAAGCCGCACCGCAACCGGTGGACAAACCCGGGCTGTTCCTCGCGATTTCCCATAACTCCGCCTGCAATGACCCATGGTTACGCGGACAGCTGGCGCAAAAGATGACAGAATTGGCCGCGTCCGGCCTGGCGGAGGCTGTGTTGCAACGCAATCTCGAACGTTGGAATACACAGTTGCAGCCATCTGTCAGTGCCCCAAAACAGTAGGGAACATTAGTGACTATTCGACCTCTTTTCGCTGCCCTGGCCGTTCTGGCTCTGGCGGGCTGCGCAGCCGATCCGGCGCCGAATGAACAGATCCGCCTGACCGAACAGGCACTGGAGCAAGCCCGGGCCGTTGGCGCTACTGCCGACGAAGTGCCCGAATTGAAACTGGCAGAAGAAAAGTTCGCCCGCGCCAAATCCAACATGGCCGACGAATCCTACAAGAAGGCGCGCATGCGGGCCGAGCAGGCCGAACTCGACGCCCGCTTGGCCGAAGCGAAGGTGCTGACCCTCAAGAGCCAGGAGCAACTGAACGTGCTCGACACCCGCATCAAGCGCTTGCACAAACAATTGCGGGAGGATGCCCAATGAAGCACTCCCACGTATTGGGCAGCCTGGTCCTCGTCGGCGTGGCCAGCTTGTATGGCTGCGCCGGCCAGCGTAGCGAAGCGGCGCTTGAGCAGGCCAGCACCGACTTCCAGAAGGTCAAGGAAGACGCGAACGTATTGCGTGCCGCGCCCCGGGACGTGATCCGCGCTGGCGAATCCCTGGCCCGCGCTGATCGTTTGTCCAGCTACTGGGGCAGCGGCGAAGATGTGCAGCATTACGCCTACCTCAGCCAGCGCTACAGTGCGATCGCCCGGGAGCACAGCAACCAGGTGGTCAACGAAGAGCGTGCCGCTAAGCTCGAACTGGAACGCCAGCGCCTGCAATTGGCCCTGCGTGAATCCAAGTTGCTGAGCGTGCAGCAGCAGGGCAAATGGCTTGAAGAACAGATCATGGCGATGGCGACCACGCAAACCGATCGCGGCCTGGTGATGACCCTGGGTGACGTGCTGTTCGATACCGGCGAAGCGGAACTGAAGAACTCGGCCAACCGGGTCGTGCTCAAGATCGTGCAGTTCCTGCAGCTCAACCCCAAGCGCGTGGTCCGTATCGAGGGGTACACCGATAGCACCGGTGGCAAGCAGGAAAACCTCAAGCTGTCTCGCGACCGCGCCCAAGCGGTCGCGGATGTGCTGGTGGACCTGGGGATAGACGAAAAGCGTATCCAGGTCGAAGGCTACGGCGACGAATACCCGGTGGACGTCAACGCTTCCGAGCGCGGCCGGGCACAGAACCGTCGCGTTGAAATTGTGTTCTCCGACGAAAAAGGCCAGCTCGGCGCCGCCCGCTGAGGGCTGCGTCACTGGAAAACCCGGTCCCTGCAAAAGGCGCCGGGTTTTTTTGGCCCTGCGATCGATGCACGATGAGTACAGTTAGAGCTGTCACTCCACTGTACTGTCGAGTAATCTGGCAACTGTCCCAGTACACTTCTAAACTGTTCCGGTATCGTTTCCGACAAGAATAAAATGCCCGTGAAATCGAGTGCTGCGTCATGACCAACCTTCTGCTCTATCAACGTATTGCTCAACAGCTGGCTGAAGATATCCGGCGCGGTGTGTATCAGCCCGGTGAGCGCGTGCCTTCGGTGCGCAAGATGAGCTCGCAGCTCAACGTCAGCCATGCCACGGTGCTGCAGGCCTACGCCAACCTTGAAGACCAGGGGCTGATCCGCGCGCGGCCGCAGTCGGGCTACTACGTGCACCAGACGCCGGCCCTGACGGCACCGACGCCGGACATTGCCCGGGTCGAGCGTCCGGGGCTGGTGACGCGCAGCAGCATCATCCAGCAAGTATTGGTCGAGTCGCGCCGCGAAGGGGTGTTTCCCCTGGGAGCGGCGGTGCCGAGCGTCGACTATCTGCCGGTCCGGGCCCTGCATCAGCAATTGGCCAAGGTCACACGCTTCCACAGCCCGCGGGCGTTCAGCTACATGTTCAGCCCGGGTTTCGAGCCATTGCGCCGCCAAGTGGCGATTCGCATGCGCGATGCCGGCGTCGTGGTGGACCCTTCCGAGGTGGTGATCACCCACGGTTGCGTCGATGCCTTGCAGATGTCCTTGCGGGTGCTGACGCGGCCGGGGGACTTGATCGCCGCCGAGTCGCCGACCTATTACGGCTTGCTGCAACTGGCGGATCTGTTGGGCCTCAAGGTCATCGAGATCCCCAGCGACCCGGTCACCGGCATGAGCCTGGAGGCCTTGCAGTTGGCGGCCAACCAATGGTCGATCAAGGCGCTGGTGCTGACCACGCGCCTGAGCAATCCTCTTGGCGGCACCATGCCGGAAGAGCGGCAAAAGCAACTGCTGCGCCTGGCGTCGGACTTCGACATCCAGATCGTCGAGGACGATATCTATGGCGAGTTGATGTTCGAGCAGGGGCGCACCAAGGCCCTCAAGGCCTACGACCGACTGGACCGGGTCATCTACTGCTCGAGTTTTTCCAAGACGTTGTCACCGGGTGTGCGCATCGGCTGGATGATCGCGGGGAAATTCCAGCAGGAAATCCAGCGGCTCCAGACCTTCAGTACGCATTCGGCGTGCAGCGTCACGCAGATGGGCATTGCCGCGTACCTGGAAAACGGCGGCTATGACCGGCACTTGCGCTATATCCGGCAGGAGTACCGCAAGAACCTCAGCGCCTTTCAGCTGGCGGTGCAGCAGTACTTCCCCGAAGGCACGCAGATGAGCCGTCCCACTGGAGGCTTCATCCTGTGGGTCAGCCTGCCGGGGCGGGTCAATACCCAGGAGTTGCATGTGCGGGCGTTGCAACAAGGCATCAGCATCGCGCCAGGGCTGATTTTCAGTAACACCGAGCAGTTCAACCACTGCATTCGCTTGAACTGCGGTACGCCCTGGAACCGTGAGGCGGAGCGAGCCCTGATGACGCTCGGGATGTTGGCCACTCAATTGTGCCAAGAGACGGCCAACGGATTTCTTTAGACGTCAGTGGCTTAGCTCGATGTGCTTGTCAGCGCCTCATTATCAGGCGAGCATGGGGGTCTCTGCCGTCAATGCCGTTGTATCTATGAAAGCCATTGTTCCTGCTGCCTGGATTTTGATCGGCCTGTTGAGCGTCTTCCACATGGGAGGCGTCGTCGCGGCAGCGCCAGCGCAGGAAAAACCGGCCGCCAGTGCCACGAAGGATGCGCCGAAAAAAACCACAGCGACCAAGAAGCCTTCCGCCAAGAAGGTGGTACCCGCGAAGAAAAAACGCGCGCCCATCGCCTCCAAGAGCAAATCCGCCCACGAGGTCGCCAAGACCCCATTGCCGCCGGCCAAGCTGGATTTGAGCTTGCCCCATGAAATGGTCGATAAACTGCAACCGCCGGGTAAGGTGGTGCAGTTCAAGCGTGAACCCCTCTTGCCGTCGATGTTCGGCGAGAAACCTGGGCCGTTTCAGCTCAATGGCCGTTTGTTGAGCAATGAAATGCAGCTGCCGCTGCGCAACCAGGAGCGTAATGAGGTGGAAGGCGCGGCGCTGGATTTCGAATTCAAGCAATAACCTTCGGCAGACCTGCAGTTCGTCGCTGACCATTCGGTCATCCCGCCGTGGTCAAAAAAACACGCAGACGGTAATTTAAAACGAGTGTTTTAGCCGTTACTCTGTGTTCTGTTACTAACCATTACCTGTCGTGAGGATGTTGTCGTCATGAAATGCCGTGAAGGCTGTGGCGCCTGTTGCATCGCCCCTTCCATCAGCTCACCTATCCCTGGCATGCCCCACGGCAAGCCGGCGGGAGAACGTTGCGCGCAATTGTCGGTCGATAACCTGTGCCGGATCTTCGGCCAGCCGGAGCGTCCGGCGGTGTGCTCGGCGTTCGAAGCCGACATCGAGGTTTGCGGCAGCAGCAGTGAAGAGGCCATCCGGCTGATCGGTTGGTGGGAGCAAATCACGGCAGCGTAATGAGTCAATGAACGGATCCTAACTGAACGAACTTGGACAATAAGGAAAAGAACTATGGGTTCGCTGCATCGTATGGCTGTGTTGTGTGGGTTGACCGTGTTGCTGGCAACGGCCACCGCTCAGGCAGAGGACTGGCAGGTTGCCAAGGAGAAGGACGGTATCAAGGTTTCCCTCAGTGAGGTGGCGGGCTCCAAATACAAGGCCTATCGCGGCGTGACGGTGATGAAAACCACCATGGCCAAGCTGCGGGCCCTGCAGGAAGACGTTTCCGGTGCCTGCGCCTGGATTCATGAATGCAAGAGCCAGAAACTGCTCAAGCACGAAGGCAATCAGAGCTGGACCTACACTCAGTTCAACACGCCGTGGCCGGTGACGTCCCGGGACTCGATACTGGAAGTGACCACCGAGGAGGGCGCCGATGGCAGCCTGACCCGCAAGCTCAAGGGTGTGCCGAAATACCTGCCCGAAGAGCAAGGTTTCGTGCGAGTGACCCAGGTCGACGGTTTCTGGAAGTTCACGCCAAAGGGCGCTGACCAGATCGAAGTGACCTATCAGGTCCACACCGAACCAGGGGGTGACGTGCCGTCCTGGCTGGCGAACAAGTTCGTGGTGGATGCACCGTTCAACACCTTGAAAGCCCTGAAGGAACGCGCCGAGAACTGATCGGCCACGGCTGCACTGCAAGAGACCGCCCCAGAGGCGGTCTTTTCATGTGTGCCGTCCAGACGCCCGGCGGAACGATTGTCCGGCCCTCAATGTCGAGATAAAGGTAAGCCAGGCCCTGAATTGATCAAGGAGACACCGATGCAAAAGTGGGAAATCACTTTCGTGGATGATCATGGCGAAGCCATCGCCGAGCAGTTCGACTACGAGCAGGAGCCTACGATGGAGCAGGCTGCACAACTGATTCGCGAAAAATTGCTGCCCGTTTCCGCCCAATTGGACCTCAACGACCTGGAGGGTCGTACAGAAGATCCCACCGTCAAGAACCTCAAGTCCCAGCACAGCATTGAAATCATCAGCATTACACCGATTTCATGAAACGGAGCCTGGTCTCGCTTGGCAGCGGCTGCCACTTACGGCTACTCTGCAATTGAGATCAGCGAAAGGATCGCCAAGGTCCGGTCTTGTCAGCTACATGCTTGTGTCCCGACGGCCATTTGATGCCGTACCGCTTGCAGCCTGAGGGCTTCACGCACGGGAAGACGGAAAGTCTATCCATTGGTTTCAGGAGGACGTTTCATGAGCACAGCCTATCAAGAAGACATCAGCACCAGCGTGTTGCGCCGCATGAAAGAAGGCGGTTTCGATTTTTCCCGATTCCATCCCATTGAGTTCTACGCCATTTTCCCGGACGAGGAGCGGGCGCGCAGGGCGGCAGGTCATTTTCGGGGAGAGTCGCTGAACGCGCAGATCAGTGCACGGGACGACGGGGCTTGGTCATTGGAACTGAGCCGGGTGATGTACGCCACTTACGATGACATAGGAGACTTCGAGCAAGACTTTGAGGCAGTCGTCGAACCCTTGGGTGGTGTGATCGAGGGCTGGGGCGTCAAGCAAGAGATCCGGCGCCTGCAGGCCTGACAGTTACTCACCGCAACCACAGCAACGGCTGACCTTTGTGTCGGCCGTTTTCATGTCTGTGAACTCCGCAAGAATCCTGTGGGAGCCGAGCTTGCTCGCGATGACGGCGGGTCAGCTTGCATCAATGTTGAATGTGCCGACGCCATCGCGAGCAAGCTCGGCTCCCACAGGGAATGTCATGCACCCGCCAACACCACAACCGCCAGGTTTTGTACCTAACTGTATCCAGATCAAGCCGCGTCGTTTTTCCGAGACTATGCTCAGCAGAGCGACGCCCCTGCGTCGCAATGAAGCGGGGGCAGCGGGGTGGGGGCATTTGTTGCACTAGAAAAGTGCACGGTCTCTCAGAGGAGAATCCAACCCGTTGATCATAAAGCGTTTATGCCGATGGCACGGGGCTTGCGAAGCCTTGCTGCCAGGGTGACAAGGAGCACGGCATGATCCGCAGCGGTTTTGATGAAATGTACGATGCCAACGGCCAGGTCCGTCCGCATTACCAGGCGTTTGCCCGCTGGCTGGCTGAAACGCCTGACGAGCTGCTGGCGCAACGCAGGCGCGAAGCCGACCTGTTGTTCCATCGTGCTGGCATTACGTTCACGCTCTACGGCGACGAGCAGGGGACCGAGCGGCTGATCCCTTTCGACACGATCCCGCGCAGCATCCCGGCCAGTGAATGGCGGGTGGTCGAACGTGGCTGCATCCAGCGGGTCAAGGCGCTGAACATGTTCCTGGCCGATCTCTACCACGAACAACGGATCATCCGCGCCGGCATCATTCCCGCCGAGCAGGTGCTGGCCAACGAGCAGTACCAACTGGCGATGCAGGGGCTGGATCTGCACCGTGACATCTACGCGCACATTTGTGGTGTCGATCTGGTGCGCGACGGTGACGGCACGTACTACGTGCTCGAAGACAATCTTCGTACGCCCAGCGGCGTCAGCTACATGCTCGAAGACCGCAAGATGATGATGCGCCTGTTCCCCGAACTGTTCGCCGCCCAGCGCATCGCCCCCATCGACCATTATCCGAACCTGCTGCTCGACACCCTGAAAAGCTCCAGCCCGCTGGACGATCCCAGCGTCGTGGTGCTCACGCCGGGGCGTTTCAACAGCGCGTTCTTCGAGCACGCGTTCCTGGCCCGGGAGATGGGCGTGGAGTTGGTGGAGGGCGCCGACCTGTTCGTACGCGATGACAAAGTGTTCATGCGCACCACCGACGGCCCGAAAGCGGTGGATGTGATCTACCGTCGCCTCGACGACGCGTTTCTCGATCCGCTGGCCTTCAATCCGGACTCGATGCTCGGGGTGCCGGGCCTGTTGTCGTCCTACCGTTCCGGCAACGTGGTGCTGGCCAATGCCATCGGCACGGGCGTGGCGGACGACAAGTCGGTGTACCCGTTCGTCACCGACATGATCCGTTTTTACCTGGACGAAGAGCCGATCCTGAAGAACGTTCCTACATGGCAATGCCGTAACCCCGCCGAGCTTTCCCACGTGCTGGCGAATCTTCCCGACCTGGTGGTCAAGGAAACCCAGGGCTCCGGCGGTTATGGAATGCTGGTGGGGCCGGCCGCGACGACAGCGCAGATCGATGCCTTTCGCGAGCGGATCAAGGCCAAGCCGCACGCCTACATCGCCCAGCCGACGCTGTCGCTCTCGACCTGCCCGACCTTTGTCGAAAACGGCATCGCTCCGCGCCACATCGATTTGCGGCCGTTTGTGCTGTCGGGGCGCGAGACCCGCGTGGTGCCTGGTGGGCTGACGCGGGTGGCGCTGCGCGAAGGCTCCCTGGTGGTGAATTCATCCCAGGGCGGTGGGACCAAGGACACTTGGGTCGTCGAGGATTGAGGTGCTGCCATGCTGAGTAGAACCGCCTCGGACCTGTACTGGATGTCGCGCTACCTGGAGCGTGCGGAAAACCTCGCACGGATGCTCGACGTCAGCTATTCGTTGTCACTGATGCCCCAGGACGGGCGTGGCGACGGCCTGCACGAGCTGGCCATGCCATTGCTGATCACCGGCACGCTGGATGATTACCGGGAGCGACACGGCGAGCTGCACGCCGAGCGCCTGCTGCATTTCTTTGCCCTGGAAGCGGCCAACCCGGCCAGTATCTACAGCTGCCTCGGTGCCGCGCGAGCCAGTGCCCACGCGGTACGTGGGCGAATCACCGCCGACATGTGGGAGAACATCAACGCCACCTGGCTGGAAATTCGCGGTATCGCCGAGCAAGGCTTGAATCGCTACGGCATGAGCCGTTTCTGTGAGTGGATCAAGGAGCGATCCCACCTGTTTCGTGGCGCAACCTACGGCACCATCATGCGTAACGACGCGTTCCGCTTCATTCGCCTGGGGACCTTCATCGAAAGGGCCGACAACACCCTGCGCTTGCTCGACGCCCGCTACGAAATGGCCGGTGACCAGGCCGACGCGGTCAGCGACGGCACGGCCCACGCGTATTACCAATGGAGCGCCTTGTTGCGGGCCTTGTCGTCCTTTGAGGCCTACACCGAGATCTACCGTGACGCCCCGGGCGCTCGGCATGTGGCCGAGTTGCTGCTGTTGCGCGCCGATGTGCCGCGTTCGCTGCGCGCCTGTACCGAAGAAATCAACCAGATCCTCGCGAGCCTGCCGGGCACCAACGGTCGGCAGGCACAACGGCTGGCGGCGGAAATGGACGCGCGCCTGCGCTACACCGGCATCAACGAAATCCTCGACGGGGGCCTGCATGCCTGGCTCACCGAATTCATCCCACTGGTCCGTGAACTGGGCAATGCCATTCACAGTTCCTACCTGGAGGTCATATGAGACTCTCGATCAGCCACGAAACGGCCTACCACTATGAAGATCAGGTGCGCGCCAGCATCCAGTACCTGCGCCTGACGCCCCACGACAGCGAACGCCAGCATGTGCTGAGCTGGCAACTGGATTTGCCCCGGCCGGTGCGGGCGCAGCTGGACCCGTTCGGCAACATCCTTCACGTACTGACCCTGGACGAACCCCACGAAACGGTCATCATCGGCGCCCGTGGACAGGTGGATATCGATCCGTTGCGTGAAGCCGAGCACGAGAGCCAATCGGCGCTGCCGTTCCTGCGCTTCACCCGGCTAACGGAAGCAGACGAGGCCCTTCGAGCCTTCGCTGCGCAGCAGTGCCAGCAGCGTCGCGATCGCACGGCGCTGATCGACCTGATGCACGGGCTGAACCAGCACATGATCTACACCCCTGGCACCACTGAGGTGGAGACCAGTGCGGCCCAGGCTTTTGCCGGACGTAGCGGGGTGTGCCAGGATCACACCCACGCCTTCCTGGCCTGCGCCCGTAGCCTGGGGGTGCCGGCGCGGTATGTCTCGGGGTATCTGTTCAGCGAAGCGAGCGAACA
The DNA here is from genome assembly GCF_052114545.1 of Pseudomonas sp. KB_12. Lineage (NCBI taxonomy): Bacteria > Pseudomonadati > Pseudomonadota > Gammaproteobacteria > Pseudomonadales > Pseudomonadaceae > Pseudomonas > Pseudomonas sp. KB_12. The sequence continues at coordinate 76,931 of NZ_JBFREY010000029.1, forward strand.
CCTGGCAAGCCATGCCTGGGCGGAGGCCTGGCTTGACGACGCCTGGTACAGCTTCGACGTGACCAACCAACTGGCCCGTCCGGAGCGCCACCTGAAGCTGGCCGTGGGCCTGGATTACCTGGACGCCTGCCCGGTGCGTGGCATGCGCCGTGGCGGCGGTTGTGAGCAGATGCATGCCAAGCTGGTCGTGCCACCGGCGCCGGTGATCACGGTGCAACAACAATAACTCTCCAGCGGGGGAGCTTCTGTGGCGAGGGAGTCCCCGCCGCGTCGCCGACGCTGCGCTGTCGCGCAGCAAACAAGTGCTCGGCTTAAGATTGGGTGCGCGCGGGGAAAGAGGCCGTAGCTATCACTGGTGTGTCAGCACCCGCGAGGGAGAGTGGCCGGCACGGTA